>NZ_LFVW01000048.1:0-17834 GCF_001182915.1 Kitasatospora sp. MY 5-36 | reverse complement strand
GGGCTCTGTCCCCGGGCGCCCGGGGACAGAGCCCGGGCACCCTTGGCGGGGGAAGCACCTCCTGTCCCCAAAGGGCAGACCGCCGGCGCCGTGCACGGGAAGTCAGCCGGGCCGACTTCCCGTGCGGGCCTCCGCCGTCGGCCTACAGCGCGGCGAGGTGGTCGACCAGGTCGTCGAGGCCGAGCGAGCCCAGCGACAGCGCCTTCATGTGCCAGGCCTTGAGGTCGAACGCCGCGCCCTGCCTGCGGCGGGCGGCTTCCCGCCCCTCCAGCCAGGCGCGCTCGCCGAGCTTGTAGCCGATGGCCTGCCCGGGCCAGCCGAGGTAGCGGGCGATCTCGCTGCCGCGCATGTCGGCGGGGCTGCCGTTGTAGGTCGCCATGAACTCCGTGGCGAGCTCCGGGGTCCAGCGCTCGCCGGGGTGGAAGCCCGCGTCGGCGGGGATCGGCAGGCCCAGGTGCATGCCGATGTCGATGATCACCCGGATGGTGCGCAGCATCTGCTCGTCGAGGAAGCCGAGGCGGTGGGCGGGGTCGGTGAGGAAGCCCAGGTCGTCCATGAGGCGCTCGGCGTACAGGGCCCAGCCCTCGACGTTGGCGCTGACCATGCCCAGCGTGCTCTGGTAGCGGCTCAGCCGGTCGGCGACGGCGACCCACTGGGCGAGCTGAAGGTGGTGGCCGGGGACGCCCTCGTGGTACCAGATGCTGACGAGCTGCCAGGTCGGGAACGCGTCCCGGCCGAGCGTGGGCAGGTAGGTGCGGCCGGGCCGGCTGAAGTCCAGGCTGGGGCCGGAGTAGTACGGTGCCGCGGCACTTCCGGCGGGGGCGATCCGGGACTCCACCTTCCGCACCGGTCCGGAGATGTCGAAGTGGGTGCCGTCGAGGGCCTCGATCGCCCCGTCCATGATCTGCTGCAGCCAGTCGCGGATCCCCTCCTCGCCCGCGACCCGGTGGCCGTGCCGCTCCAGGTGGTCCATGGCGTCGAGGGCGCCGGCCCCGGGCAGCACGCGCCCTGCCTCGGCCCGCATCTCGGCGGCCGTCCGGTGGAACTCGCTCCAGGCCCAGGCGTAGGCCTCGTCCAGGTCGACGTCGGCGCCGGTGTGGTGGCGTACGGCGAGCCGGTAGCGGTCCCGGCCGACGGCGTCCGGGGTGTCGGCGGTGGCGGGGGCGTAGCTGTCGCGCAGCCAGCTGCGGAACTCGGCGACGGCGGCGGTGGCCTGGCCGGCGGCCGCGTCCAGGTCGCCGCGCAGCCGGTCGGGGCCGGGGGCGACGAAGTCGGCGAACCACCCGGCTCCGGTGCCCGCCCGCTGGTCGGTGGCCTCACCGGTCCAGGCGGTGAGCTGGTCGATCACCACGGCCGCCTGGCGGGGCGCGGCGAACAGGCCCCGGGCCATGCCCTCGGTGAGCGTCGCCCGGTAGCCGTCGAGCGCGGCGGGCACGTTGCGCAGCCGCCCGGCCACGGCCGCCCAGTCCTCGTCGGTGACGGTCGGCATGTAGGTGAAGATCTCCCGCACGTGGTGCACGTGCGCGCCGATGTTGCGCAGCTGGCGGAAGTTCTCGCCCGCGTCGTGCAGGGCGAGTTCGGCGGTGAGACGCTCCCGCAGCAGCCGGGCGCAGGCCCGGTCGGCGGGATCCTCGGTGGCGGGTGCGGTGTCGAGCGTACGGAGGGTGCGCCGGGCGATGTCGGCGAGTGCCTCGAACCCTTCCGGGGAGAGGTCCGGCTGCCGTTCGTCGCCGGGGTGCAGGCCCAACCAGGCGGCCTCCAGCGGGTCGTGTGCGGCCACCTGGTCGAGGTGGTGGTCGGCGATGGTGCGCGGGGTGATCTTTTCATCTGCCATGCGGCCATCCTGGCGCACCGTCAGAACACACCGCCGCCCGGGTGTCAGGGCCTCAGCAGTCCGCCCACCCACCAGTCGTGCGGCTGGCCGTCGTTGGCGTAGTCACGGTTGCGCAGGGTCCCCTCGACGGTGAAGCCGAGCTTCTCGGCGACGGCACGCGAGCCGGTGTTCCCGACCATGGCCCACCACTCGATGCGGTGCACGTCGATCGTGGCCCAGCCCCAGTCGCACAGGGCCCGGGCGGCCTCCACCGAGTACCCGCGTCCGCGCTGCTCCTTGACCGCCCAGTAGCCGAGTTCCCAGACACCGCGCCGCCTGAGGCTCAGGCCGTACAGGCCGGCCAGGGCTCCGGTGTCCTTGCGGAACGCGCCGAGGGTGTAGTCCTTGTCCTCCGCCCACTGGGCGGGCAGCCGCTCGCCGACCAGGTGCTCCGCGTCCGTACGCCGGTAGGGCACCGGTACCGGGGTGAAGAACTGGATGTCCTTGTCCTGGCAGGCCTCGTACACCGCGTCCACGTCGGCGGGCGTGAAGGCCCGGAGCAGCAGACGGTCGGTCTCAAGCGTCACTGGATCCATCGCGGCAGTATGACCACCGTCGGCAAGCGGCGGCCAGTGAATATCCGGACCGGCCATGGAGCGCGTCAGCCCGTGGGCATGCCGATCTGGTCGCGTTCCAGGGCGGAACGCAGCTCCGCGAGGGCCTGCGCGGCGGCCGCCACGGGGGACGTCTTGAGCGCGTCCGCGGTCAGCTCGGCCAGGCGCTCGGTGAAGGTCCCTTCCGCCGCGTCGACCAACTCCCGGCCGTCGTCGGTCAGTTCCAGCAGTGACGACCGGCGGTCCGAGGGGTTCGGCACGCGGGCGACCCAGCCCTGCCGCTCCAGGCGGTCGACGCCCTTGCTGGTGGACCCGATGCCGACGGCGAACTCGGCCGCCAGGTCCGCCACCCGGGCCCGGGGGTGGTCGCGGAGGTGGCGCAGGAACTCGAACTGGGACGTGACGATCCCGTGCCGCTCGCGGAGACGGTCGTTGAGGGCGTTGTACAGGCGCGTCTCGCATCGGACGAGGTCGGCGAAGAAGCTCGGGAGGTCGACCGTCTCGCCGGTCACTTTAGATGCCATGGCATATAGTCTACGTTAGATGCCTCGGCATATAGTGCCGAAGAAGCCACTTGCGACAGGAGCAGCCATCATGAGCAAGGAACAGCGCGCACAGGTCGACGCGATGCTGCGGCAGCCCCGGCCCGACGGCCCCCGGTCGGTCGAGGAGATCCGGGTCGGATTCGAAGCGCTGATGGCCCGGATGATCGTCCCGGACGGCCTTCGCACCACGCGGACGACGCTCGGCGACCGGCCGGCCCTGTACGTCGAGCCGGGCGACGAGCTGGGCGAGGGGACACGCACCGGGACGATCCTGTACTTCCACGGCGGCGGCTGGGTGTTCGGCTCCCCCGAGACGGCGATGTCGCTGACGGGGAACCTCGTGGCCAGGACCGGGTTCAGGGCGTACTCGCTGGACTACCGGCTCGCCCCCGAGCACCCGTTCCCGGCCGGGATCGAGGACGCGCTGGGCGCCTACCGCGCCCTCCTCGACAGCGGCGAGGACCCTGCCAGCATCGCGTTCGCCGGGGACTCCGCCGGGGGCGGCCTCAGCGTCACCACCTGCCTCGCCGCCCGCGACGCCGGCCTCCCGCTGCCCGCCGCGATCGTGGCCTTCTCCCCCGGCCTCGACGCCACCAGGACGGGCGAGAGCATGGACACCAAGGCGGGCATCGCCCCGATCTTCACCCGCGAGAACCTGGAACACACCGGGGCCATGTACCTCGCGGGAGCCGACCCGCACCA
The DNA here is from genome assembly GCF_001182915.1 of Kitasatospora sp. MY 5-36. Lineage (NCBI taxonomy): Bacteria > Bacillati > Actinomycetota > Actinomycetes > Kitasatosporales > Streptomycetaceae > Kitasatospora > Kitasatospora sp. MY 5-36. The sequence goes on along the minus strand of NZ_LFVW01000048.1, from coordinate 14,160 downwards.
GCCCCTGCTCAGCCCCGCCGTCCTCGCCGACCTGACGGGCTTCCCGCCGATGCTCCTCCAGGCGGGCACCAACGAACTGCTCCTGGACGACTCCACCCGCATCGCCGCCCGCGCCCGCGCGGCCGGAGTGGACGTGGTCCTCGACATCACCGCCGACGTACCCCACGTGTTCCAGTCCTTCGCCGGCGTGCTCGACGAGGCCGACCAGGCGCTGGACCGCGCGGCCCTCTTCCTCAAGCAGCACGTCCAGAATCCCGGCACCGCGGCCGGGTCGGCCCAGTAGAGCTCGGAGCCCTCCGGTCCGTACGGTCGCGACCCGGCCCGGCCGTCATGGTTGTGAAGGTTCTCGGCCTCCGTGTCATACGGGCAACCATGCGACCTGTGACTCCGCCCCCGGTCTCGGCCGGATGGCGCAGCTTCGGATCCTCACAGTTGTGACAGATCCTCGCGATCGCGGTGCCGCCTCTCGATGCGGTCGACCGGCGCTCTCAGGGCGGGTGAGGTCAGTTCCAGGTTGCGGTTGTCGCGTCCGGCGAGCATGTGGTCGAGCCAGCGTTCGTGCCAGGCCAGGAAGTCCGTGGCCGACGAGACGTTGGGGCCCCAGAAGCCGTCAGCGTTTCCGGTGACGACGCGGCCCGCCAGGGGACCTGTGATGCCGAGAAGCACCAGGTCGGAGCACCCCGCCTCGATGATGTGCAGGAACAGGTCACTTCGGTGAGATGGGCCACCGGCGAACGTGAACCCCCGAGGGCGGCCGGGCTCCCCGTGGGGGTCCATCGTGAAGAGCCGACATGACTGCAAAGGCAGCAGGCCATAGAAAGGCGATGCCCCGCCCCCGCCCAGCATGGTCAGGAACTGGCACAGGATCCGAGAACCTACCGGCTGGGCCTCACGACAACTGGACGACCGGCATTCCGAGTTCGGCCCGAGCAGCACCATGCGCAGGAAGTCGGCCGGGCCGACTTCCTGCGCGTACGCCCACGCCGCCCGGCGGGTCCGGCCGGGCGGCGTGGGCGAGTGGGGCTTCAGGCCACCGGTTGGCGGTCTCGGCCAGGGCTGGGAGTTGCGGCGCGTTCATCCGGGCGGTGGGGCATCCGCAGGACGGCGACCGCGCCGAGGCCGACGACGGCGATGGCGAGGAGCAGGAGAAGGGGAAGGGCGAGGTCGATCAGGAGTCGCACGGGGCCTCGGTCCTGTCGTAGTGCCGGAGGATCGCGAGGAGGTTGAGCACGGTACTGGCGGGAGCCATGCCGAAACGGACCGAGACGCGGCCGTCGACCCCCACGTGATCCGTGGCCGCGCCGGGCCAGAGGAGGCCGAACTTGCGGCCCCGCTCCTGGAGTTCGTCGAGCAGGGAGGCGACCTCCGGCTCGGTGTAGGTGCGCATGATCGCGTCGGCCGGCCCGGTCGGGCGGCGGTGGTCGGCGGTCACGCGGCGGCGTCCAGCTCGAACCAGACGGATTTGCCCGATTTGCGGGACTCCGTGCCGAAGCGGTCGGTGAGCGAGCGGACGAGACGCAGGCCCCGGCCGGAGACGGCGAGGAGGTCGGAGCCGTCCCGCTGGATCGGGACGATGGGGTTGCCGTCGCTGACGGAGACCCGGAGCACGTGGTCGAGCAGCGCGATGACGACGAGCGGCGCCGCACTGCCGCCGTGGCGCCAGGCGTTGACGAACAGTTCGAGGAGCGCGACCTCGGCATCGGCGACCAGGTCGGCGTCCCACCCGGCGCGCGCCGTGAGCTCGCGCAACTCTTCGCGCGCGGCCGACCAGTCAGGGGGGATTTCGTGGGGGAACACGATGAAACCTCCGAGAGGGCTTCAGAGATGACCTTCGATCGACCAAACGCTCGATCGAAGCGATGGCATGACGGAAAAACGCAGCCGCCTACCAGGATTGGTCACGCAGGGCATGCGGCCAGCTACACTCAGCATGACGTGAGAGCCATCACATGTGCAAGCTGGCTCAACTAATCTGCAAAATCTCACATCGAACCCGAATTCGGTGCCACTCTCTGTCTGTTGTCGGTAGCGCCTATGCGATCAGCAAGGGCAGACTGGTCCACCGAGAGGTCAGGAGGGGCATCGCATGGCGGTATCAACCGTTCGCCGTCGTCGGCTGGGTGAGGAACTGCGAAGGCTCCGCGAGCAAGCGATGATCGCTGCGGACGCAGCAGCTGACGCCACGGGCATGAGCCTGGCCAAACTGAACAGGATCGAGAACGCCCGCTCAGCTGCCAAGATCGAGGACGTCAACAAGCTCCTCGACCACTACGGCTGCCACGACGAGGAGTTCCGCGCCGGCCTGATCGCCATCACGAAGGACGGCAGCAAGCGCGGCTGGTGGCTGAGCTACCGCGACGTGATCAACGTGTCCGCGACCGACCTGATCATGCTCGAAACCGAGGCTTCGACCTTCAAGACCTACGAACCCGCCTTCATTCCGGGGCTCTTCCAGACTGCCGAATACGCCCGGCTGGTCATCGACCGGCTCCGGACCACCAACGGCGGCACGGTTGACGATCTGGTGCAGGTCCGCATGGCACGGCAGTCCATCCTGACCCGCCCGAACCCCGTCGAGGTCTGGGCGGTCATCCACGAAGCCGCGCTCCGAGCCATCGCGGATCGTCCCGACGTCATGGGCCCACAACTCGACAAGCTGCTCACCCTGAGCCGGCTGGCGAACGTCAACATCCAGGTGATGCCATCGGGTGCGGCAATACACCCGGGCATGAGCGGTGCGTTCGCTCTGCTCGGATTCCCTCAACGGAAGGACCTCGACGTCGTGTTCGTCGAAGGCCTGCTGGCCGGTTTCTGGGTCGAGGACCCGGCCGATGTCGAGCTCTATCGGGCGAAGTTCCAGGAGATCACGGCTGAAGCGCTTTCTGTCGGCTCCTCGCTCGAGTTCATCACCGCACAGAGAGAACGGATCAAGTGACCCACTACTCCAATGCCGCCGCGACTGGCTTCCCCTTCCGGAAGTCGAGCTACAGCGGCGGCAACGAGAACTGTGTCGAATACGCCCTCCTCCCTGAGGCTGTAGCAGTCCGCGACTCGAAGGACCCTTCCGGCCCCGCCCTGGCCTTCGACCGCGCGGCCCACTCCTCCTTCATCGCCGCCGTCGCCACCGGAGAGTTCGACTTCGGGCTGCTCTGATCACCGAATAGAGAAGCAGGCTCACATGCCCATATCCCTGAACCACACCATCGTTCCGGCTGTCGACAACGAGGCGGCAGCCCTCTTCTTCGCCTCTGTCATGGGCCTCGACTACCAGGGCGCCGACCGGCACTTCGCGCCGGTGCGGGTCAACGACTCCCTCACCCTGGACTTCATGACCGTCGAGGACCCGGTCGGCCATCATCTGGCCTTCGACGTGGACCCGGCCTCCTTCGACGGGATCCTCGCCCGGCTCCGCGAGGCCGAGGTGCCCTTCGGCGACGATCCCCGTGAGCCCGGCAACGGCCGCATCGACCACCCGTTGTGCCCTCGCGGGCTGTACTTCACCGACGACGCCGGGAATCTCTACGAGGTCATGTCCCCCGCGTGAACTCCTCCGCTCCACGCGGTGCCCCGCCCGCCCGGGCGGGGCACCGTCATTGCCGCTAGATGAGGCCGCGCCGCATGGCGTACCCCACCGCGTGGGCCCGGTTGCGGAGGCCGAGGCGGGTGATGATCTCGTGCAGCACGTTCTTCACCGTGCGCTCCGAGTACGACGTCTTGGCGGCGATCTCGCTGGTGTCGAAGCCCTCCGCGACCAGCTTCAGCATCTCCGCTTCCCGAGCCGTTAACGTCGAGAGGGTCAGGCCGCGCCCGTCGAGCATGGTGCGCTGGAGGATGCCGATCCGGTCGAGCAGTTCGCCGAGCAGGTCGCCCGGCATCACGCCCTCCCCGTTGGCCAGCGCGGTGATGAGGTTCACCAGCCGGTCCTGGTCGGCTTCCGAGCGGCGCAGCACGGCGGCGACCCCGTTCTCCACGATGGTCTGCAGCCCGCCGGCCTCGAAGTGCCCCACCACCAGGCCTATCCGGCCGGTGGTCGCGAGTCGCAGCCGCCGCAGGTGTTCGGTCACCGTCTCCGTCAACGCGTCGACCACCAGCAGGGAGACCTCGGCCTGCCCGGCCTCGCTCTCGTTCAGCAGGACGACCTCGGGCCGCTGGCGCAGCTGTTGCACCACGCCGGTCTGCAGGATGAGGTCCTCCGCGTAGACCGCCACCCGCACCTGGCTGGGCCTGCCGCGCAGTTGGGCGGGTACGCGCGGGACGGCGGCGCCGGCGGGCTTCGGTGCCACCGTGGCGCGGCGGGCTGTGACGACTTCCTCACGGGTTGTATCGGTCGACGTCATCGAACTGCTCCATTCTGCAAGTGCCTGCGAGGGTGACGGCCGGGCACCGCGGGGCGGTGCCGGCCGGGGGCTTGGGGGCGGGTCACGTGGAGCCGGGCCGGGCCCGCGACGGGACCGGGCGGGGTCTCCGGTCGGTCCGTACGGGCAAGGGGTGTGGCCCCCAGCTTGCCCGTACGGCCCTCTTCTCCGGCGCGGTACGGCCCTACCGTCACGCTATGACCACATCCGCCGAACTCGGCCTGCCAGCACTCACGGTGGCCCCCGGTGGCGTGGCCACCACGACCCTGACGGTCCGCAACGACCTCGACATCGTCGAGGCTTACACGTTCGAGGTGGTCGGCGACTGTGCCGGCTGGACGAAGGTGGAGCCGGCCCGGGTCTCGCTGTACCCGGGGACGTCCGAGACCGTGACGGTCCGGCTGGCCCCGCCGCGCTCCCCCGCCACCCGGGCCGGCGAGTTCCCGCTCGGCATCCGGGTGCTGCCGGTCGAGCGCCCCGACCTGGTGACGGTGCCGGAGGCCACGGTCACCGTGACGCCGTTCCAGGAGCTTCAGGCCGCGCTGGCCCCGCGCCGTCGCCGCGGCTGGCTGCGCGGGCGCTACCGGGCCTCGGTGCGCAACCTCGGCAACGCGCCGACCGGTGTGACGTTCACTCCGGGGCAGGCCGGTGAGGACCTGCGGTTCCGGGTCACGCCGGAGAAGCTGCGGCTGGAGCCCGGCGAGTCCGGCGAGGTGCGGGTGCAGGCGCGCACCCGCAAGCTGATCTGGTTCGGCAAGCAGGCGACCTGGCCGTTCGAGGTGACGGTGGGCCCGGAGGAGCGGGCGGACGGCAAGGACGCGAAGGACGGCAAGCCCGGCAGGGACGGCAAGGACGCGAAGGAGGAGAAGGCGCCGGAGGCCGCACCGGGCACCGCGCAGCCGCCCGTCCAGAAGCCGCCGCTGGACGGCGAGTTCCTCCAGCTGCCGATCTTCCCGAAGTGGCTGCTCGCACTGCTGGCGGCGCTGATCGCGCTGCTGCTGGCCTGGTTCGCCCTGGTCCGCCCGGCGGTGCGCAGCTCCGCCAAGCAGGCGGCCGAGAAGGTCGTCGCCCAGCAGATCGCCACCCCGGCCCCCTCCGCCGGCGTTCCGGCCGGTGACACACCGGGCAGCCCCGGCAGCGGGAGCACCCCGGGCGGCCAGACCAAGCCGGGCGCCGGGAAGCCGACCACCGGCCCGGGCAGCCAGGGCGGTCCGGGCGGCCTGGCGGTGCCGGGGACCGGCCAGCAGAGCTCCGCCGCGATCGACGTCGTGACCGCGACCGGAGCCGCCACGACCGGCAGTTACCAGGTGCCGCACGGCAAGGTCTTCGACATCACCGACCTCGTGGTCGCCAACTTCCAGGGCGACCAGGGGCTGGTGACCATCATGGCCGGCAACACGACCATCACCACGATCGCCTTGGAGACCTTCCGCAACCAGGACTACCACTGGGTGACTCCCCTCCAGGTCCCCGAGGACCAGGCCGTGACCGCGAACGTGACCTGCGAGGTGCCGGGCACCCCGGCCTCGGGCAAGCAGGCGCCCACGTGCCACGAACTCCTCAACGTCAGCGGGACTCTGAGCGACATCCGGCAAGGAAACTGAGCGTTTCCAGGCCGTTCGTCTCCGAATTTCCCGCTCCTCCCCCACGTCCCCCTCACGTCTCGTGACCATGTCAATACCCGACGGACACTGTTGCATCGTGCACCCGTCCGAACCAAACCGACCCGCCCGTAACCTGCTGTGATCTGCCCCTGAGGGCAACCGGGCTGGTCCCTGAGGGCAACCGGTGCGCCCCCACGAGCGGTTCTGGGTGTCCCGCTCCGGAAAAGCCGAACGCCGGTCCCCGCCCAACCAGGGCGGGGACCGGCGTTCGGTGTCTGTCGCGGGTGGCGGCCGCCGGATCAGAACCAGTGCAGGCAGTGCGGCGTGCGCTCGGCGCGGAACAGGGCGTCGGCGAGGGCGGCCGCGCCGGGGCGGTGGGCCAGGACGTGCCCGGCCCGGACGAGCGCGCTCGGGGCGGTGCCGCCGAGGTAGACCGCGCCCAAGTCCCGGATGTCCAGGGAGAGGTCCGGCTCCCGGTCGGTCGGGACGCACTCGGCCTTCCCGTCCCGGACGGTCAGCAGGTGGCGGTGGTGCTCGCCGAGGAACGGGTCGTCGACGTCCAGGACGAGCTCGCCGTCCGTGAACCAGCCACGCGAGGTCAGCGCGCGCGGGACGTCCAGCAGCCGTACCCAGAGCCAGTCGGTCTCGCCGCCCGGCTGGACGGCGCGGAAGTCCTCCAGCTGCCAGCGCAGCGGGTGCTCCGCCGGGACGTGCTTGAGCACGACCTGGGCGGCCAGGTCGTGGCCGAGCACGAACCGGGCGAGGTCGGTGTAGCCGGCGTCGTCGACGGCGATGGTCTCGTCGACCGTCAGGGTGTCCCCGTCCATCGAGTAGCTGGCGTACCCGTCCGGCGTTCCGTCGGCGTCCCGGTGGACGGCGACGTGGCGCGCCGTCGGGGCGGTCGGCACCTGGCCCGCGCCCAGCTCCCACCAGCGGCGCGGCCGGGACAGCGCGCCGGGCTGGGCGCGGCGGTAGCGGTCGTAGACCTCCTCGAGGATCCACCCGCAGTCGGCCCGCTTGAACAGCTCGACCGAGCCGCCCGCCTGAGCCCCGGCCGCCGACCGCGCCGCCCGGGGCGCGGCGAAGGCGGCCTGGTGGCGCTGCACCGTCAGCCGCTGGGTGTACGTCGCCGGGCCGTAGCCGAACCGGCCGTAGATCCCGGCCTCGGAGGCCAGCAGCACCGACAGGAACTCTCCCCGGCCCCGCAGCTCGGCGAGCTGGTGCCGCATCATCGCGGTGAGCACGCCCTGGCGCCGGTGGGTGGGCAGGACGCCGACGGCCGTCACCCCGGAGGTCGGGACGACGACCTGCCCGGGCAGGGTGAGTTCGAAGGTGTACGCACCGGCGGTGCCGACGGGCCGCCCGTCCGCCGCCACGGCGAGCAGGTTGCGGTCCATCTCGGTCGCAGCCCACCAGACCCCGCCGCCGTCCGCGCCGGGGGCGTCCGAGAAGCGCCCCAGCGCGGTGTGGAAGGTGGCGACGAACGCGTCGAGGTCCTGGTCGGTCGTGGAACGGATCTCCATGTGGTGCTGCTGCCTCCCCGTGTTGCCCGCGCCACTTCGTGCGGCGCCCCCCGAAGTTCAGCGCGGCCGCGCGACCGGGTCAACCGAATTAGGGGGCGTCGGATCAGGGGCGTCGGAAGTCCCTCCGTGCCGGCGGTCCGGGTGGCCCGCGCCGCGCAGCAGCGAGCCGAGCGAGAGCATCGCGGAGAGGCCGAGCAGCACCGTGGACCAGAACCAGAAACGCACCCAGGTGTCGGGGACGGGCAGCAGGACCGCCAGCACCGCCGGATACAGGACCAGCAGCCACGCCAACCGCCGCTCCGCTCCGGCCTGTTGGCGCAGCCGTCCGGCCGCCCGCTCGCCCTGCTCGGCGGCCTCACCGGTGACCAGCCGCAGCCCCTCGGCAGTGGTCAGCCGACACGTGTGCACCAGCGCCGCGATCATCGTGAGGAGCAGGGCGAGCCCCAGCAACTGGGCCCATTCGGGCACGCTGGGTAGGCCTGACGTGGTGACCACCAGCATCGGCACCGCGAAGAGCAGGGTGCTCGACGCCTCGAAGGCGACGAGCCGGGCGGCGGGGGTACGGGGCGCGGCCACCGACGTCTCCCAGGACAGGAGTCTCCGGTGGCCGCGGGCACAGCCGTTCGCCCGGCGGCGGTGTGAACCCGTCATGACCCCGGCTGCGCTTCACCGGCGCCCGCGCGGACGGGCCCGTCGGAGCCGGACCGGTCCGGGGCGACGCGCGGCGCCGTCAGGACGTACTCGTCCGGGTCGATGGCCCGGGTCCGGCGGCGGAACCGCCAGGTCGACGCGGGCCAGATGGTGGTGACACGGCCCGTGCGGTCCTGGTACCAGCCGGAACAGCCGCCCGCGGCCCAGACCGTGGGGGCCATCCGCTCCTCCAGTTCGGCGTTGTACGCGTGCTGCGCCTCCGCGCGCACGTCCACGGAGCCCAGACCGCGGCTCCGCATCAGCCGCAGGGTGCTGAGGAGGTAGTTGATCTGCGACTCGATCATGTGGATGAGGCTGGTGTGTCCCACGCCCGTGTTGGGTCCCGCCATCAGGAACAGGTTGGGGAATCCCGCGACGGTCGTGCCGAGGTGTGCCTGCGGGCTGCCCTGCCAGACCTCGTCCAGGGACCGTCCGTCACTGCCGATGACGTGCTTCGCGTAGGAGGCGTCGGTGACCCGGAATCCGGTTCCGAAGACCAGGACGTCCACCGGATGCGCGGTGCCGGCGGATGCGGTGCCGGCGGACGCGGCCGGAGTGCCTCCGCGCGGGGTGGTGAGGACCGTGTCCGGTCCGATGCTCGCGATCGGGTCGGTGACGACGCGGACGTTGGGTTGCACCAGTGCCGGGTAGTAGTCGTCGGAGAGCAGGACCCGCTTGCAGCCCAGCGCGTAGTCCGGGGTCAGCTTGGACCTCAGCTCGGGGTCCTCGACCTGGCGGTGCAGGTGGGCCAGGGCCTCCCGACGCCCCAGCTCGGACATGGCGCGGTTGCCGAGCAGGGCCGGCAGCGTCGCCTCCCGTGCCAGGTACTCCCAGCCCCGCGCCAGTCGCTGCGCCGTCGGGGACAGCTGGAACAGGCGGTGCTGCCACGCCGGTACCGGCCGGTCCCGGCGCGGGGCGATCCATGACGGAGTGCGCTGGAAGACGGTCACCTGCCGGGCCGTGCGCTGCAGGTGGGGGACGAACTGGACGGCGCTCGCGCCGGTGCCGATCACGCCCACCCGCTTGGCCGACAGGTCCAGGTCGTGCCGCCACCCGGCGGAGTGGAACGCCTCCCCGGTGAAGCCGGCCAGGCCGGGCAGCGCGGGGACGGCCGGCTCCGAGAGGGGCCCTTGGGCCATCACCAGCAGCCCGGCGCTGAGCGGTCCGGTGCTGGTGTCCAGCTCCCAGCGCAGCCGCTCGGCGTCCCAGGTGGCGCGGCGCAGTTCGCAGCCGAGCCGCAGGTGGGGCGCCAGGCCGTACCGGCCGACGCAGTGCTTCAGGTACCGGTCGATCTCCTCCTGGGGCGCGAAGCGCCTGCTCCAGGCGGGGTTGGGTGCGAACGAGAACGAGTACAGGCGCGAGGGCACGTCACAGGCGCAGCCGGGATAGGCGTTGTCCCGCCAGGTGCCGCCGACCTCGTCGGCCCGCTCCAGGAGCAGCAGGTCGCGGTGGCCCTCCCGCAGCAGCCGGATGGCCGTGCCGAGGCCCGCGAATCCCGCGCCGACGATGACGACGGACACGTGTCCGGGCGAGGCGCCGGCCGCTTCGCGCGGGGCCGGGCTCGTGGTGTGCGGGTCGGTCATGGTTCCCCTCCGGCCGAAGACTGTTCGAACCGAATGCTATCGTAGACATAACGATCGTAACTCTCACGATAGATGGAGTGGCGAATGAGGATTCTGGCTCTCGGAGGCCCCGGAGCGATGGGCGCCGTGGCGGTACGCGTGGCCGCCGGACTCACCGGCGTCACCGAGATCGTCGTGGCCGACCGGAACCCGGAGGCGGCCCGGACACTGGTGCGCCGGCTCGACGAGGGCGGCACGGGTGGCGCGCCGATGCGGGCGCTGACGGTGGACGTCACCGACGGCCGCGCCCTGCACGCCGCCCTGGAGGGCGCGGACGCCGTCCTCAACACCGTCGGCCCGTACTACCGCTTCGGCCTGACCGTGCTGCGGGCCGCGATCGCGACCGGCACCCACTACCTGGACATCTGCGACGACTGGGACCCGACCCTGCGGATGCTCGGCCTGGACGAGGAGGCCCGGGCCGCCGGGGTCCGTGCGGTGGTGGGCATGGGCGCCAGCCCCGGTGTCAGCAATCTGCTGGCCACACGTGCCGTCCGGCACCTGGACCAGGTCCAGGACCTGTACACCGCCTGGCCCGTCGACGTCTCCGGCAGCGGTGGGGACGACGAGCAGCTCAGCGACCCCGACGGGCGCCCCAGCGCGGCCGCCGTGCACTGGATGGAGCAGATCAGCGGGAAGGTCGCGATGGTCAGCGGCGGACGGCTCGTCCACCGGCGGCCGCTCCAGCCGGTCGCGCTCTCCGTGTCCGCCGGACGCACCGGCACGGCCTACACCGTCGGCCACCCCGAGCCGGTCACCCTGCACCGCAGCTTCCGACCGGCCGGCGAGGCCGCCAACCTCATGGTCGTCACCCCGGGCACACTCGCCTACCTCGACGTCCTGCGCCGCGACATCGACGCCGGAAGACTCACCAACGAGACCGCGGCGGCCGCACTCGCCAAGCCCACGGTGGGCCGCGCGCTGCGGGCCACCGCGGGTGCCATGACCCGCAAGGGACCCGGGTCACTGCCACCGTTCTTCGCCGCCGCCACGGGCACCCGCGACGGCCGCCGCGTCACCGTCCTGGCCCGGCTCGCCGACACGCCCGGCGCCTCGGCGCTGATCGACGACATGGCGGAGGCGACCGGCCTGCCCCTGGCACTGGGGCTCGCGCAACTGCTGGACGGCACCGGTGGCCGCCCCGGCGTCCACCCGCCGGAGACGGCCATCGACGCCGACCGCTTCTTCCTCGACCTGGCACGCCACGTGCCCGACCTTCCCGGCGACGACGGCCCCCGCGACGGCGTGGTCATCGACGTGACCCCGGCCCCGTGAACCGCGACCCAGGAGACAGAACATGCCACCAGAGACGGCCACCACACCCCCCACCGACGTCATCGACGTCGCGGGACGCACCGTCCGCTACGCCGCGACGGGCAGCGGCCCCCCGGTGCTCCTGCTGCACGGTCTGGACCGCAGCCTGGCGGACTGGGCACCGCTCCAGGCGGCCCTGCCCGGCCACCGGCTCATCGCGATCGACGTCCCGGGGTTCGGCCGCTCCCAGCCCCTGCCGGACTGCCGGCTCCCCGCACTGGCCGGGCACGTCGAGCGGGCACTCGACCGACTCGGCCTCACCTCCGCCGTCCACGTGGTCGGCAACTCCCTCGGCGGTGCCATCGCGATGCGGCTCGCCGTCCAGGCCCCCGCGCGCGTGTCCTCGCTGGCACTGCTCAACAGCGCCGGGTTCGGCCGCGAGGTCACCTGGGCGCTACGGGTCCTCGACCCGCCGCTGCTCTGGCGCTTTCTCCTGCGCCCCACCGAGGGGAACGCACAGTTCGCGGAGCGTTCCCTCTTCCACGATCCGGCCTTCGCGACCCCCGAACGGACAGCCGCCGCACTCGCCCTCGCCCGCCGCGAAGGAGCCGCCCGCACGCTGCGGCAGGTGGCCCGCGAGCTCGGTTCCTGGCGCGGCGTACATCCCGGCTGGCGGACGGAGCTGCTGACGGAGGTCTCGGCGCTCGACATCCCGACGCTGGTCGTCTGGGGGACCCACGACCGCATCCTCCCCGCCCGCCATCTCGTCAACGCCGCGTCCGCCCTGCCCCGGGCACGTACCCACCTCTTCCCGCGAACCGGTCACCTGCCGCAGATCGAGCGCACCGAGGAGACGGCCGGCCTGCTCAGCTCGTTCTGGAACGACCTGTGAAGCGCGCCGCGCGAGGGCTCGGCGGCCGGTGCGACGCGCGGGTCCCGGCCCCGGACCGCCCGGCACCCGCCTACCGGTAGGCCACGTGGCCACCCCGGTCCGGATCGGGGCGGCCATGACGGCCGACCTCGCCCCGCGCCCCCGACGGGCGGCAGGCACTACATTGGAGCGGAGAGGGGCGCCGATCCCGAACGGGGTGGCCGATGCACTCGATCACCGACTGGCTGAGCGGCCTGTCCGGCCCGGTCGTGTGCGTGGTCGTCGCGGCCCTCGTGTTCGCCGAGGACGCCCTCTTCTTCAGCTTCTTCCTCCCCGGCGAGACCGCCGCCGTCCTCGGCGGGTTCCTCGCCCACCAGGGCAGGGCCCCGGTCGGCTGGCTCGTCCTGGCCGTGGTCTGCGCGGCCGTCCTCGGCGACACCGCCGGCTACGAGATCGGCCGCCACCTCGGCCCGAGGATCCTCGACACCCGCCCGATGCGGCGCCACGCCAACCGGGTCGACCAGGCGCAGGAGCTGATCCGCCGGCGCGGGCCGGCCGCCGTCTTCTTCGGCCGATTCGTCGCCTTCTTCCGCGCCATGGTGCCCACCCTGGCCGGCATGTCCCGGATGCCCTACCGCCGCTTCGTCCTGTTCAACGCCCTCGGCGGGCTCCTCTGGGGCGTCGGGTTCACCCTGCTCGGCTACTTCGCCGGAGCCGCCTACGCCCGGGTCGAGGGCACCGTCGGCCGGGTCCTCGCCCTGGTGATCGGCGCGCTCGTCGTCGTCTCCCTCGCCGTCTGGTGGTTCCTACGCCGACGCGGGTCCGGGGAGGGCGACCGCACCCCGGCCCGGGCCCAACGGGACGGAGAGCAGCAGGACGGGGAGCGGCGGGAGCAGGAGCGACGGGACAGCGGGCAGCGGGGCGGACGGCCCTGACGCCGCCGCCCCCTCACCGGCGCCCGCCGCCGCTTCCGGTCACCAGCGGCCGTGCACCTGCGCCCGGATCCGCCGGTCGTACAGCTCGCGCACGGCGGCCAGGGTGGCCGGCGGGAGCGGCGCCGAGTCGGCGGCCGCCGCGTTGGCCCGGGCCTGCGCCACGTTGCGCGCCCCGGGGATCACCGTCGTCACCCCCGGCTGCTGGGTGACCCAGCGCAGCGCCGCCTGCGCCGAACTCACCCCCTCGGGCGCGAACCCGGCGAACTCCGCCGCCGCCTCGACGCCCGTCGCGAAGTCCACCCCGGAGAAGGTCTCCCCCTGGTCGAAGGACTCGCCGTGCCGGTTGTACGTGCGGTGGTCGTCCGCCGCGAAGACGGTGTGCTCGTCGTACCGGCCGGACAGCAGCCCCGAGGCCAGCGGCACCCGGGCGAGGATGCCCACCCCGGCCGCTTCGGCGGCCGGCAGCACCCGCTCCAACGGCTTGAGCCGGAACGCGTTCAGGATGATCTGCACGCTCGCGACGTTCGGGCGCGCGATCGCGGTCAGCGCCTCCGCACAGGTCTCCACGCTCACCCCGTACGAGGCGATCCGCTCCTCCGCCACCAGGGTGTCCAGGGCGTCGAACACCTCGTCCGAGGAGTAGACCGGCGTCGGCGGGCAGTGCAGCTGCACCAGGTCGAGCCGGTCCACCCCCAGGTTGTCCCGCGAACGGTCGGCCCAGGCACGGAAGTTGGCGAGGTTGTAGTGCTCGGGCCGCTGCTCGACCCGGCGGCCGAACTTGGTGGCGACGAACACCCCGGCGTCCGGGCGGTCCTTCAGGAAGCGGCCGATCAGCCGCTCGCTGCGGCCGTCGCCGTAGACGTCGGCGGTGTCGAAGAGGGTGACACCGGCCTCCACCGAAGCCTCCAGCACGGCGAGGGCGTCCTCCTCCCGGACATCCCCCCAGTCCGCACCGAGCTGCCAGGTGCCGAGTCCGACGATCGAGACGGGGCGGCCGGTCCGGCCGAGTACGCGCTGTTCCATGGGGGCGAGCCTCTCACGCGGCGCCCCCAGCGCACCACGCCGCACGGTGGGCACACCTCGTCGTACCTCGTCGTACCGCGTCGCACCGCCGACGGCTCCGGACGTCCGGGTGGAAAGCTGGGGACACCGACGTCGGCACCACCTGCGAGGCCCCACCCGTGACCGTATCGATCGCCCTGTTCACCCAGGACCTGCGGCTGCACGACAACCCGGTCCTGCACGCCGCCCACACCGCGGCCGACCAGGTCGTGCCGCTGTTCGTCCTCGATCCCGCCGTCGAGGC
>NZ_LFVW01000492.1:0-8684 GCF_001182915.1 Kitasatospora sp. MY 5-36 | reverse complement strand
GCGGTCGGCCGGGTGCTCCGCGGGGAGCACCCGGCCGACGCGTGTCCGCGGGCGGCCGTACGGCTCGCGGCCCGCTGGTTACCTGGGGGACCGGCCGGCGCCGGAGGCGAGCTCCTTGGCCGCCTCGGTGAGGTCCTTGGCGGTGTCGATGGCCCGCCAGTACACGCCCTGCGGCAGCTGGTAGCCCGCCAGCCGCTTGCCGCGGGCGAGCTGGGGGAAGGTGGTGCGCTCGTGGTCGCCCACGTCTGGCAGCAACTCGGCGAACTCGGGGCTGAACACGTACAGGCCGGCGTTGATCAGGAAGGGCGAGGGCGGCGCCTCGATGAAGTCCAGCACGTTGCCGAACTGGTCGGTCTCCACCGCGCCCCAGGGGATCCGCGGCCGGGCCAGCGCGAGCGTCGCGACGGCGTCCCGCTCGTGGTGGAAGGCGGCCATCTCGCGCAGGCTGAACCGGGTCCAGATGTCGCCGTTGGTGGCGTACCAGGGCTCGTCCGGGCGGGGCAGCGCCTTGGCCGCGTACTTGAGCCCGCCGCCGCGCCCGAGCGGCTCCGCCTCGACCACCGTGCGCACCCGCAGCGGCAGGTCCGCCTTGTCCAGCCACTCCTCCAGCACGTCGGCGAGGTGCCCGCAGGAGACCACGACGTCGGTGACGCCCTCCTCGGCCAGCCAGGCCAGCTGGTGGCCGAGGATCGGCGTGCCCGTCCCGGGGATCTCGACCAGCGGCTTCGGGCGGTCGTCCGTGTAGGGGCGCAGCCGGGAGCCCTGGCCGCCGGCCAGGATGACGGCCTGGGTGACGGGCGTCGTGGTCGGCCGCGGCGGGTGGGGCTGCGGGGGCCGGGCGGACGGGAGGTCGGCGGTGGGGCCGGAGTCAGCGGTCATGCCTGAACAATAAGGCGGCGGACGGGGGCGTCCGCCGCCTCGGGGGCCTGCCTCGGCCCCCTTGCCTTCCCTTGCGTTCCCGGCCGGCTCAGCCGACGACGCCGGCCGCGAACGCGCCGTCGCAGACCGGGCGGGCGAAGGTGCGGGCCCGCTGGACGTCGCCCTGGTACTTGCGCACCGCGGCCTTGCCCAACTCGGTGGCCAGCGAGGTGCAGTACGGCGTCAGCGAGGGCTGCTCGCGCATCGAGCGCTCCAGCAGGTCCAGCGCGGCGGAGGGGTTCTTCGCCCGCAGCTCGTCCAGCAGCACCACCCGCAGCGACTCCTGCGGGGCGAGCCCGTCCGAGGCCTTGGCCACGGCGCCGGCCGCGTTGTTGGAGCGTCCGATCCCGGCGCCGTCGCCGCTGGACGCCGCCACGACCTGCTGGTCGAGCCCGGTCGGCGGGGCCCACGGGACCCTGGTCACGGCGAGGGTGCCGGTGGTCACCAGGACGACCGGCAGGGTCAGGGCGACGGTCTGGCCGATACGGCGCAACAGCTGCTTCACCCTCAGGAGAGTAGCGGTGGGTACGGGCCGGATCGCCCTCCGTTACCCCATCGAGTGACACGGTGTCCGGGTTTGTCCCCTTGCCGTGTTGACGCGGGGGCGTCCGGACGGGGTCGAAGGGGCGGGGGTACGGACGGAGCCCGCCGGACCACGAGGGTCCGACGGGCTCCGGGTGCCGCGCTGGTCGCGGCCGTCGCGCGGGGTCGCGTCAGTTGCTCAGGCGCAGGCCGGAGCTGGTGGAGAAGACGTGGGTCTCGTTGGCGATCGGCACGACGTGGACGGTCTCGCCGCGGGCCGGGATCTGGCGGCCGGGCACGCGGACGACCAGGTCGTGGTCCTCGCCGCCGATCTGGGTGGTGCCGTAGACGAAGCCGTCCGAGCCGAGCTCCTCGACCACGTTCACGGTCACCGCGACGCCCTCGATGCCGCCCGCCGGGACGATCTCGAAGTGCTCCGGGCGGACACCGACGGTCACCGTCTTGTCGGTGCCGGCGCCGGCCAGGTCCTCGCGGGAGATGTTGACGACCGAGCCGCCGAACTTCACGCCGCCGTCCACCAGCGGCACCTCGACCAGGTTCATGGCCGGCGAGCCGATGAAGCCGGCCACGAAGAGGTTCGCGGGCTTGTCGTACATGTTGCGCGGGGTGTCGACCTGCTGGAGCAGACCGTCCTTGAGCACCGCGACCCGGTCGCCCATGGTGAGCGCCTCGGTCTGGTCGTGGGTGACGTACACCGTGGTGATGCCCAGGCGGCGCTGGAGGCCGGCGATCTGGGTACGGGTCGAGACGCGGAGCTTGGCGTCCAGGTTCGACAGCGGCTCGTCCATCAGGAAGACCTGCGGCTGGCGGACGATCGCGCGGCCCATCGCGACGCGCTGGCGCTGACCGCCGGAGAGCGCCTTCGGCTTGCGGTCCAGCAGCGTGGTGAGGTCGAGGATCTTCGCGGCCTCCTCGACCTTGGTGCGGATCTCCGCCTTGTTCACGCCGGCGATCTTGAGCGCGAAGCCCATGTTGTCGGCGACGGTCATGTGCGGGTACAGCGCGTAGTTCTGGAACACCATGGCGATGTCCCGGTCCTTCGGCGGCAGGTGGGTGACGTCGCGGTCGCCGATCCGGATCGCACCGGCGTTGACGTCCTCCAGACCGGCCAGCATGCGCAGGCTGGTCGACTTGCCGCAGCCCGAGGGGCCGACCAGCACGAGGAACTCGCCGTCCGCGATCTCCAGGTCCAGCGCGTCCACCGAGGGCTTGTCCGCCCCGGGGTACACGCGGGTCGCCTTGTCGTACGTGACAGAAGCCATGGTTGTTTGTCTCCTTCACCGGCAGGAACGTGCCGGACGATCCGAGTAAAGGGGGTCTGTTCTGCTCCGCCGGCCCACCAGTGGTCTGAACCACTGCCACGAACCGGCTCCCGGCGACGCTACCTGCGCGTCCGCCGCTTGTCAGCCCCCACCCGACCCGATTTCGGCATCGGTTCCATCACGCCCACCCATCCCACCAACCCCCGGATATACCCCCATCCCGTCACCCGGGCCCGGTAGACTGCCCCCCGGTGCCGCCGTGATCCATCGCGGACGGCCACCGTGCCTCCTTAGCTCAGCTGGCCAGAGCACCGCTCTTGTAAAGCGGGGGTCGTCGGTTCGAACCCGACAGGGGGCTCCGCGCAGAACGGGAAGGGCCGGTCCGACGGGCTGTCGGGCCGGCCCTTCCCGTTGTCGGCTGGTGTGCTACTCGGGCTGTGCCGCGGGTGTGTCAGGAGCGGTCGGCCGGTTGTCGCGGGGGGTTGGGTTGCGCCGAGTGCGTCCCCGGAAGGCGGATCCCTTCGCCGTTCGCGCTTCAACTCGTTCGACGATCCGATCGATCACGCGATGGGAGTCTTTCCACTTCATAGCCAGCCGATCATGGTCCATGCCGTGCTCGGCCACGATGTCCCGCAGCTGGTCGAGGTCGAGTTCGCCGAGGTGTGACCGCAGGCCGGCCTCCCCGGATTGGGCAAAGACGGCGAAGGGATCGATAATGCCTCTGGTGCGCCGACTCGCCCTCGGGCGACGATCGCCCGCCGGGGCCGGCGGACTGACATCGGCCAGTGCCTTGGTGAGTGCCCTGGAAAAGCGGGCTGTACGTGCCGCTTCCAGTGCCACCGCCTCGGTGAGTCGTGCGAGCATCGCGGCGAGGCTAGGGTCGGAAGCTCCGAGCCTCAAGAGGGCATCTGCAGAGTGCTGTACGTCCAGGGCAAGTGCATGCGACTCGAGATAGGTCGACTGTGGTTCCGTCGAAGGCGCGTCGTCGACTGTTTCCTGAGGTTTGCTGAAATCGCTTTTATCGGTCACGCGATCTCCTCGACCAACTCGATGAATTCCTTTGTCATCGAGCGGAAGGTATCATACTGGCCTTGATATCCGTACTTCTGGCGAAGCGTCCCGGTCCCCACAAACTCGGCCGATGCTGCGATCTGATTGGCCTCCGGAATGTAGGACGACAGTACGGCAGGAAGCTCGGGGTCGTTCTCCAGTCGGCGGATTGTGTTCATGTGCACGGTGGGGGCCTTCCGGTACTTGGTCACTACAATCCCGACCTCGGCAATTTCCTCTCCCAGGCTGTGGGCGAATGCCTTCACCCGCTGTTGGATCTGTGGAATCCCATAGGTCGACAGCACGTCGGGAATCGTCGGGATAATGTACCCGTCGGAGATGCGGAGGCCGTTCAGTGTAACGATTCCGAGATTCGGAGGGCAGTCCACCAGAACATAGTCATAGTCGTCGAGAATCGATTTAACCGCCTTCCGCAAGAGGTCGGTCGGGTTGTTCGAGAAAAACCGGCCGGAAGGCATGGAAGCCAGGCGGTCCTGTACATCGATCAGGTCGAGAGACGAGGGCAGCAGGTCGACCTGCCAGACCTCGCTCACTGGTGACACGCGTCGCTGAAGGGTCTTCCTGAGGTCGAAATGAGCAGCCTCATCCTCCGGGCGGAGCGCATCCTTGAACAACGTGGCCAGGGTTTGACCTTCATCGTTCAGTGATTTCCAGCGCTCTTCTCCGATCAGTACCGTGGTGAGGTTGGTCTGGGGGTCGAGGTCAATGACCAGGACCCTTTTGCTGAACTCTGCGGATAGGAATTCGGCGAGCGCAACGGTCGTGGTCGTCTTGCCGACCCCGCCCTTCAAGTTGATGGTGGAGATGACGTGGACCATGTGCTTCTTCCTCTGCTTTAGATAGCGGCGGATTCGAGCGGCCTGGAATACGGGGCTGCTGCGGGGATCCGCGATTGGAGCAGGGAATCGCCTGTCGCGGTTGCGCCAGTTCGCGACGGCGGTCCGGCTGACTCCGGCCATCTCGGCCACCCCGAACAGTCCAACGAACTCATCCGGCTCGGCCACCACTGGCAGGACCCCTCCCACGTGAATGCCATTCACGCCTGCCCTCTCATCGTTCACATTGAACTGACTGAGCGTCAAATCATGTTGGCGGTAGTCTTGTTGTGGTACTACAATCCGGGCGCGCTGGCTGGCTGGCTGCGGTCAGGGCGGGGGGTGTCGTTTCAACTCTGCCGGGAGGTTTTGGGCGTCGGCCGGGGTCAGTTCGGGGGGAGGGTGAGGGTGGCGAGGGCGCCGCCGGCGGGGTGGTTGGCGAAGGTCAGGGTGGCGCCGATGACGCGGGCGTGGCCGGTGGCGATGGTGAGGCCGAGGCCGTGGCCGCGGCCGCGTTCGGGGGCGTTGGTGCGGAAGCGCTGCGGGCCGTGGCGGAGGAGGTCCTCGGGGTAGCCGGGGCCGTGGTCGCGGACGGTGATCCGCGGGCCGTCGACGTGCAGGTGGACCGGGCCGGTGCCGTGGCGGTGGGCGTTGAGGATGAGGTTGCCGAGGATGCGGTCCAGTCGGCGCAGGTCGGTGCGGACCTGCCGGTCGGCGGTGATCTCGACGGTGACGTCCAGGCCGGTGAGGGTGACGGTGCGGCGGGCCGCGCGCTCCAGGGGGACGGCGGAGAGGTCGGGGGACTCGGCGTCGGCGTCCAGGCGGGAGACCTCCAGCAGGTCCTCGACCAGGCCGCGCAGTGCCTGGACCCGGTTCTGCACGAGCTGGGTGGGGCGGCCGGGCGGCAGGAGTTCGGCGGCGGTGACGAGGCCGGTGAGCGGGGTGCGCAGCTCGTGGGCGACGTCCGCGGTGAAGCGCTGCTCGTCCGCCAGTCGGCGGTGCAGGGTGCGGGACATCAGGTCGACGGCGGCGGCGAGGTCGGCGACCTCGTCCTTGCCGTCGACGAGTTCGCCGATCCGGGTGTCCGTCCCGCCGGCCGCGATGCCGCGGGCGGCGGTGGCCGCGGTGCGCAGCCGGCGGCTGATCCGGTCGGCGACGAGCACGCCGGCCAGCACGGTGGTGAAGACCGCGGCGACGACGGTGAGCAGGATGATCCGGTCCAGGTCGGCGATGGCCTGGCGGTCCTGGGTGAAGTCCACCCGGACGGACACCACCCCGTCCGGCACCGGGCCGGCCGCCCACATCGACTCGCCGGTGCCGTCGGCGACGAGCAGCGAGCCGTGCCGGTCGCCGGCGGCGAGGGCGCGCAGCCGCTCGGGCAGCGCCGGGTCGTTCAGGACGGCGCCCCGGCCGATCGCCTTCCCGCCGCCGCGCTCGTAGTCGTTCAAGGCGGAGTCGAGGGTGGCGAGCGAGGAGGAGCGGGCCTGGTCGACGTGCTGGCGGATCATCGCCTGGTGGACCAGCAGGCCGACGGCCACCGCGACCAGGACGGCGATGGCGGCGACGGCGGCGGCGATCTGGCGGCGCAGGGTCATGCTGGGCGCCGCAGCTTGTAGCCGAAGCCGCGGACGGTCTCGATCCGGCCGGAGCCGATCTTGGCGCGCAGCCGCTGCACGTGGACGTCCACGACCCGGGTGTCGGCGCCCCACTCGTAGTCCCAGACGCGTTCGAGCAGGGTGGAGCGCTCCAGCACGATCCCGGGCGCGGCGCTGAACTCCAGCAGCAGCCGCAGTTCGGTGGGGGTGAGCGGGACGAGGCGGTCGTCCACCCGGACCTCCATGCTGTCGGTGTCCACCCGGAGGCCGTCGAAGCTGCGGACGGACGGAAGGGTGGGCGGGGACGGCGGAGCGGGCGAAGGGGCGGGCGGGGACGGCGAGGACTGCGGGGGCGGAGCGAACGGGGCCGGCGGGGCGTCGGCCGCCGGGGCGACCGGGACGCGGCGCAGCACCGTACGGATCCGGGCGACCAGGACGGCGCTCTCGACGGGCTTGACCACGTAGTCGTCCGCCCCGGCCTCCAGCCCGGAGACCACGTCCACCGGGTCGGTCCGGGCGGACATCATCAGGATCGGCAGCTGGCTCTCCTCCCGGATCCGGCGGCAGAGGCCGACCCCGTCGAGCAGCGGCAGCATGACGTCCAGCAGGAGCAGGTCGGGCCGGACGGCGTGGAAGGCCTCCAGGCCCTCCAGGCCGTCGGCGGCGGTGGTGACCGGGAAGCCGTAGCGCTCCAGGGCCATCCGGGTGGCCTCGCGGATCACCTCGTCGTCCTCGACCAGGAGGATGTGCGGGTGGGCGGGGGTGGCGGCGGGGGCTGCGGGGGTCATCGCTTCGCTTCCGGGAGCACGGCGGGGACGGAGGGCGCGACGGGCGCGCCGGGCACGGAGGGGGCGGAGGGCACGGAGGACGGCCGGGCGCCGCGCGGGGACGGGACGGCGGCCTCGGGGGCCGCCTGCTTCGGCGCGTACGGGGCGGGGCGGGGCGCCGGTCCGGGGTCGGGTACCGCGGTGGCCGGCCGGCCGGCGTCCGGGCCGGTGGACGGGAGCGGTATGACGCCCTCGTCCCTGCGTTCGTTCAGGGTGAGCCTCTTGCCGTCCCACGCGTAGTGGCTGGTGGTCCGGGCGTCGACGCTGGTCGGCTCGATCAGCCACAGGTCGGTGCCGATGGTCGAGGCGTTGAACGCCGGCTGGACCCGCACCCGGAGGACGGGCAGCAGCCGGTCCTCGGCGAGGGCGTAGACGTGCAGCACGGCCCGCCCGGGGGTGGTGACGACGGTGATCAGCTCGGGTTGCCCGTCGCCGGTGAGGTCGCGGAACTCCGGGGCGCGGACCTCGCAGCCGGCGCAGGAGCCGAGTGCCTGGCGCTCCTCCTGGTCGACGTCCGGGTCCTTGGCGAGGACGGTGCGGACGTCGACCGCGGTGATGTCGCGCCCGGGGACGGTCACGTCCGGTACGGGCTGCGGCGGTTCCTGGGTGGTGTCGGTCGCGGACGCGGCCGGCGGCGGGGAGGTGGGCAGGTCCGGCCAGAGCGGCTGGGACACCGCCGGCGGCCTGACGGCCCGGGCCGGGCCCTGGTCGCGCAGCTCGCCGGGGGTGGCCCGGCCGAAGGCCAGGGCGGCGAGGGCGAGGACGACGACCAGGCCGGCCAGGGCGGCCACCGGGACGGCGCCGGGACGGCGGCGGGGTGGTGGGGGTGCTGTTGCTGCCACGGTCGGTGCTCGTCCTCCTGCCGGGCCTGCGCTGTCCGCGCTGCCTGCTCTGCCTGTGTCCACGGCGACGGTCCGGCTCGTCGCCTCCCGTCGCCGCCCCGGTGGTAGGTCGTGCGGGCGGTGGCCGGCGGTTCCCCGACGGCGGTTCGTGCACCGTCAGGCCAGGTCCGCCAGCACGATGATGTTGTCCGTCCAGTGGCCGTCCGAGCCGATCCGGCCACCGCAGGTGATCAGCCGGAGCGCGGGCGCGGGCGTGTCGCCGTACACCTGCTCGGTCGGGAAGCGGTCCTTGGCGGCCTGGAGCAGCTCGCGGACCTTGAAGTCCACGGTGCCGCCGTCCGCGCGCCGGATCCGGATGAGGTCGCCGGGGCGCAGTTTCGGCAGCTGCTTGAAGACCGCCGGGCCGTGCACGGTGTCGTAGTGCCCGATGAGCACGGCGGGGCCGGCTTCGCCGGGGGGGGGGCCGTTGCGGTACCAGCCGACCTCCTCGCCCCGGTCGGCCGGCGGCACCTCGACCGTGCCGTCGGGGTTGAGGCCGAGGTCGGTCACCGGTGCGTCCACCCCGACGGAGGGCACCAGCAGGCGGGTCGGCGGCGAGGAGGCGTACGGCTTCGGGGCGGTGGGTGCGGTGCCGGTCGTGGCCGGGGCGCCCGGGGTGCCCGGGGCCGCCGGGGTGTCGGCGCCGGTGCCGTGCCCGGAGGTCTCGACCCGCACCACCGGGGTCTCCCGGCCGGACAGCGCGAGCGAGGTGCCGAGCACCAGGCAGAGCAGGCCCGCGGTGCCGAAGGCGGTACGGCGCAGCGGGCCGGGG
>NZ_LFVW01000491.1:0-854 GCF_001182915.1 Kitasatospora sp. MY 5-36 | reverse complement strand
ACCAGGACCGGGCGGTCGCCGGTCTCGCCAGAGCGCAGGCGGGCGGCGAGCAGCCCGGTCAGGGCGTGTGCGGTGACGGCGTCCAGCGGGCGGGCGGCGGCCGGGTCGGCGAGCGCCTCGGCGGAGCAGAACTCGGCGTGCAGAGCCGCGAGTTCCCCGGGCTCGGGGACGGCGCAGCCCTCGGAGCCGTGCAGCGGACAGAGCAGCCCGTAGTCCGGCAGTCGCGGCGGAGCGGGCGCCGGGGGCGGGGCGGGCGGGCCGGACGGTGCGCCGCCCGGCAGCGGGGGCCGGAGCAAGGCGGGCGAGATGGCGTCCGGGTCGCACAGTTCGGCGTTCTCGGCGCGCTGACAGGCGGCGCTCAACTCCCCTGCGGCGCCGAGGAGGTCGTCGATCCGGTCGGCGACCCTGGGGGTGACCCGGCGGGCGCCGTGCTCGATCTTGCTGACCGCGGTGTGGTCGTAGCCGATCCCGGCGCCGAGCTGCGCCTGGGTGAGGCCCGCCCGGCGCCGCCAGTGCCGCAGCCGGGCGCCGAACTCCCGCCAGGCGTCCTGCCCCCGGCCGGTCGGCGGTGCCGGCACCGCCGCCGCAGGGGCCACACGGTTCCGCTGCACGGCTGCCTCCCCGGGCGCGTCGTCCCCGGCCGGCCGCCGGGCCTGTCGACGATTCCAGTGATTCCGACGACTCGGATCAGGAGGACGGTACTCGATGGCCACCCGCCTCGTACATGAGGTGGTCTCAACCACTTGAAGAAAAGCCCAGCTTGACGCAAAGCCGGACCGACGGGCTTGACGGAATTTGCCAACCCCTTGCCCCGCGCGCACCGGGCATTGACCTGGGCATGACGTCGTGTGAGG
>NZ_LFVW01000490.1:0-497 GCF_001182915.1 Kitasatospora sp. MY 5-36 | reverse complement strand
CCGGCCCGCCCGGGGCGCCGTCGGGGGAGGGTCCGGGGCCCGATGGCCGGGCGGCCCCGGGGGCCGCCCGCCGGTCCGGTCCACCACCGCCGGCCCGCTCCGACCGGTCGCCGTCCGATCATGGCCCGTCACCTGACGTGGTCTCAACCACTGGGACAAAAGCCCAGGTTGGCGCCGAACCGGACCGGCCGGCTTGACGGAATTCGCCAACCCACCGCCCCGCGCGCACCCGGCATTGACCCGAGCATGACGCCGTGTGAGTGTTCGGGCACCCGAGCGCGGACGGCCCGCACGGCCGTCCCCCTGATACGGCCCCGCGGCGCGCCACCAGCCCCTGCCGTCCGCGGTCGAGGACCCCCACATGCGAGGAGCCTCGATGCAACGCAGAGTCACCGCAGGCAGGTTGCTGACCACGGCGACCACCCTGACCGTGCTGGCCGGCATGATCGCCGCCGCCGCGGGCCCGGCCACCGCCGCGCCCACCCCCTCTCCCTCCT
>NZ_LFVW01000489.1:0-1178 GCF_001182915.1 Kitasatospora sp. MY 5-36 | reverse complement strand
CCCTGACCGTGCTGGCCGGCATGATCGCCGCCGCCACGGGCCCGGCCACCGCCGCGCCCACCCCCTCCCCGGCGCCGCCGAGCGCCCTGGCCGCCGCCGTCAACGCCGCCGACGCGGCCGCGAACGCCGGGCTGGACGCGCTGGCCAAGGGCCCGGGCGAGACCTACGAGCGCAAGACCGTCACCCCCTGGCTCGGCGGCCTCTACTCCGTCTCCTACGAGCGCAGCTACCACGGCCTGCCCGTGGTCGGCGGCGACGCGGTCGTCCTCGCCGACTCCCAGGGCAAGGTCCGCGCCCTGCAGTCCGCCGCCACCGGACCGGTCGGCGGCTCGACCACCCCGCAGGTCAGCGCGGCGGACGCGGAGAAGACCGCCCGGACGAAACTGGCCACCGTGGACTCGGCGGACTCCCCCCGCCTGGTCGTCCGGGTCAAGGACGGCACCGGTCGGCTCGCCTGGGAGACCGTCCTCAAGGGCCGCACCGCGTCGGCGCCCAGCACCCTGCACGTCTTCGTGGACGCGGCCACCGGCGAGGTGCTCGACAGCTACGACGACGTCCGTGCGGGCACCATCAACAGCAAGTGGAACGGCCCCGCCCCGGTCACCATCAGCACCACGAGCTCGGGCGGCTCGTACTCGCTGCGCGACCCGAACCGGCCCGGCCTGTCGTGTTCCGACTACAGCACCGGGCAGGTCTTCTCCAAGTCCAGCGACTCCTGGGGCAACGGCAGCCCGTCGACCAAGGAGACCGGCTGCGGCGACGCGATGTTCGCGGCCCAGAAGGAATGGGACATGCTCCGCGACTGGCTCGGTCGCAACGGGCACAACGGCAACGGCGGCAGCTGGCCGGTCAAGGTCGGCCTCAACGACGTCAACGCCTACTGGGACGGCAGCACGATATCCATCGGCCACAGCCAGGCCAACGAGTGGATCGCGGCGATCGACGTGGTCGGCCACGAGTTCGGCCACGGCATCGACCAGTACACCCCCGGCGGCGCCAACAACGAGTCCGGCCTGGGCGAGGCCACCGGCGACATCATGGGCGCGCTGACCGAGTCGTACGCCAACGAGCCCGCCCCGTACGACTCCCCGGACTACACCGTCGGCGAGATGATCAACCTGGTCGGCCAGGGCCCGATCCGCAACATGTACAACCCCTCGCTCGTCAACAACGACCCG
>NZ_LFVW01000488.1:0-5998 GCF_001182915.1 Kitasatospora sp. MY 5-36 | reverse complement strand
TGCGCCTTCTTCAACCGCACCAAGGCCGCCTGGGACGCCGTCAGCGTCCCCGCCCAGAGCGGCGACCCGACCTGCACGCCGTCCGGCAACAACGACTTCTCGCTGTCGCTCGGCCCGGCGTCCGGCTCCGTCCAGCCCGGCGCCTCGACCTCGTCGACGGTGAGCACCGCCGTCACCTCCGGCACCGCGCAGACCGTCGGCCTCACCGCCTCCGGCCTCCCGGCGGGCGTCACCGCGAGCTTCAACCCCTCGTCGGTGCAGGCCGGTTCCTCCTCCACCCTGACCCTGTCCGCCGCCTCCAGCGCCGCGACCGGGACCTACCAGATCACCGTCACCGGCACCGCCGGCGCCACCACCCACACCGCCCAGTACGGCCTGACGGTCGGCGGCGGGGGCAACCCCGGCGGGCCCGCGCCCGACATCGACGTCGCCAAGGTCCAGGCCCACCTGTCCCAGCTGAACACCATCGCGAACCAGAACGGCGGCCACCGCCGGGCGGGCAGCGCCGGGCACAGCCAGTCGATCGCGTACATCAAGGCCAAGCTGCAGGCGGCCGGCTACAACGTCACCGAGCAGACCTGCACCTCCTGCAGCTACCAGTCCAACAACCTGATCGCCGACTGGCCCGGCGGCCCGTCCGACCAGGTCACCATGTTCGGCGCCCACCTGGACAGCGTCTCGGCCGGCCCCGGCATCAACGACAACGGCTCCGGCTCGGCCGTCCTGCTGGAGAACGCGCTCGTGCTCGCCCAGCAGAACCCCAGCCTGACCCGGCACGTCCGGTTCGGCTGGTGGACCGGTGAGGAGCAGGGCCTCCAGGGCTCGCAGTCCTACGTCGGCCAGCTGAGCTCCGCCCAGCGCTCCGCGATCAAGGCGTACTACAACTTCGACATGGTCGGCTCGCCCAACGCCGGCTACTTCATCAACAACATCAACTCCGCGGCGTCGGCCCCGATGAAGGCCTACTGGGACTCGCTGAACCTCAAGCCGGAGGAGAACGTCGAGGGCCAGGGCCGCTCGGACGACTACTCCTTCCAGCAGGCCGGCATCCCGACCTCGGGCTACGCGGCCGGCGCCGACGCCACCAAGACCTCGGCGCAGGCGGCCAAGTGGGGCGGCACGGCGGGCCGTTCCTACGACTCCTGCTACCACTCGTCCTGCGACACCACCAGCAACGTCGACGCGACGGTGCTGAACCGCAACGCCGACGGCGTGGCGTACACCATCTGGAAGACCTCGGTCGGCGGCACCGCGCCCGCCAACGACTTCTCCCTCTCGGTGAACCCGACCACCGCCACCGTCAAGCCCGGTGACACCACCACCGCGACGGTCGCCACCTCGACCACCTCCGGCTCGGCCCAGACGGTCAACCTGACCGCCTCGGGCGCCCCGGCCGGCGTGACCGTCTCCTTCAACCCGTCCTCGGTGCAGTCCGGCGGCTCGGCGACGCTCACCGTCGCCACCGCCGCCTCGACCGCCACCGGCACCTACACCATCACCCTGACCGGGACCGGCTCGGCCACCCACAGCACCAGCTTCTCCCTGGTGGTGGGCAACGACTCGCCGAACCCGGGTGGCACCTGGACGGCCGGCACCACCTACCAGGCGGGCGACGTGGTGACCTACAACGGGGTCAGCTACCGCTGCCTCCAGGGCCACACCGCCCAGGTCGGCTGGGAGCCGCCGATCGTCCCGGCGCTCTGGCAGGCCGTGTGACCGGGGCGCGCTGACGCCCGGTGAAGCCGCTGCGCCGCGGTCCGTCGAGGGGGACGGACCGCGGCGCAGCCGTGCGCGGGGCGGGGGTCGCGCGGAGCCCGCGCGGCGGCCTCAGCCGGGGTGGAAGGCGACCCGGACGGTGGCGTCGAAGGGGAGGATCAGCCCGTTGCCGGTCTCCCAGGTCCAGGTCCGCGGGAGCAGGAACATCCGGCCGCCGGAGAGGGCCAGCAGCCGCAGCCCCTCGTAGCGGTAGCGGAACCGCGCGCCCTGGTCCACGTCCGGCAGCGCCGTCTCCCACACCCCGGGCCACCCCAGGTGGAGGCGTTCGGGGGTGTCCAGGACGACCGCCGGGCGCCGGTAGAGGTGGTGGGCGAGGTCCTCGGCGTCGGCCGTCCCCTTCTGCTGGGCGTAGTCGCCGACCGCCCAGTACGAGCAGAGCACGATGATCGCCACGCTGACGCCCAGCGCCGCCCGCTCCCCGGTCAGCGGGTACGGTGCGCCGGTGCCGCGCACGTACATCATCCGGGCCAGGACCGCGAGCAGCAGCGCGCCGCCGATCAGCAGCGGGGTGCCCAGCGGGCCGGCGTCGAACACCTCGAAGCCGGCCAGGAGGCCGAGCACCAGCAGCGGGACGACCAGTGCGGCGACCGCCCAACAGGCCCGGCGCACCGTCCGGGCGCCGGGCCCGCCCTTCCCGGCCGCCCTGGTCGCGAGGTGGTAGCCCAGCGCGCCGACCAGCGCCCCGCACAGGGCGACCCCGGCCGGGAGGTAGAGCGCGGGGGAACTGCGGATCAGCAGGTCCTGGGTGGCGAAGCCGATCGTGCCGGCGTCGATGCCGAAGAAGGCGTAGAGCGAACTGGTGTAGGCGTAGCCGAAGAAGAGGAGCAACGCGGTGAGGAGGGTGGTCGGGGCGATCCAGGTGGCGAGCCTGGTGAGCCAGTCGGCCCAGGAGCGCGGCTGCGGCTGCCGCTGCCCGTCCGGGGGTTCCTCCTCGGCAGGTCTCAGGGGGTGCTCCCGGCGCCGCTGGACGGGCTCGACCCGTAACTCGGGGTCGCGCCGTTGCCGGTGGTCGCCCCGTCGTCGGGGCTGACGACGACCACCGAGCCCGCGGCCTCGATCCGCTTGGAGGAGTCGTCGGCCGTCACCGTGAGGCAGACGGTCCGGTCCTTGGTCCCGGGCTTCCACTGCGGGAGCCGGAAGTCGACCAGCTCGGTCTTGCCGTCGGTCACTTGCACCTGCTGCGAGGCGGGGGTGGCGTAGGACGTGCTGCCGCACTCGGCGACCTTGCTGATCACGGCCGTGAAACTGGTCTTCGACGGGAAGGACAGGGTGATCCGGGCCCTGTTGTCGATGCCCTGGACGCTCGCCGAGGGCTCGCCCGCGGTCCGGAACCCGCCCTGGTCCCCCTCGTCCTTGGTCCGCTGGTCGTCCGGCAGGCCCGAGCCGCTGCTCTGGCCGTTCCGGGTGGCGCCTGCCGACCCGGATCCGCCACCGCCGCCGCAGGCCGCGAGGACCGGGACGAGCAGGGCGGCCGCCAGCCACCGGCCCGCGCCGACAGGCCTTCCCGTTCGGATCCCGCCGCCTCCGAAGGGCCGGGTCCCAGGCATGCGTTCTCCCATCCGCGCGGCGAGCAGGGGCCGGTCGGCCCCGCCGCACCGTACCCGTGCGGGTACGGCCGGTCGGGCCGCCGCGCCGCCCCCGGCCGGGTCGGCCAGCCGTTCGGCGCAGCCCGGACGGGCGGCGCGCTGGCATAGAGTCGGACCGCAGCCGACGAACCGTCAGCAGAGCGGAAGGACACGACCTGTGAGCACCGAGACCCGTCCGGTACCGGAGCTGGCCGCGGAGGTCGTCGAGCGGTGGCGGGCCGAGGAGGCCGAGCTCGTCGACCTGCTGGCCCGGACCCAGCGCGGTGTCGGCGGCGTCGCCGCCTTCCGGCTCGGCCCGACACCGACCGTCCTGGTCACCGACCCGGCCGCCGTGCAGCACGTCCTGGGCCACCACCCGGACCGGTACGTCAAGCGCTCGCACCGCGCCCGGATGCTGGTCGGGGACGGCGTGCTGTCCGCCACCGGCGACCCCTGGAAGCGCCAACGGCGGGTGCTGCAGGCGCAGTTCACCGGCACCGGGATGCGCCGCTACGAGCGGCGGATCGCCGCGGCGGCGCGCCGCACCGCCGAGCGCTGGGAGGGGTACCGGCGCAGCGGGGAGGCCTTCGACGTCGGCGAGGAGATGCGCGGCTTCGCCCTGGACACCGTCTGGCGGGCGCTCACCGGGCTGCCGCTGGACGACCGGACGGACCGCGAACTCCGCTCGGTGGAACGGGTGGTGGCCGCGATGCCGACCCTGCCGACCAACGCGGCGGACGCCCGGGACGCGGTCGCCGAGGACCTCGCCCGGATCGACGCGGTGGCGCACGCGGCGATCGACGCGGCGCGCTCGGCCGGCCCGACCGAGGAGCCCGGCGTGCTCCGGGTGCTGCTCGACGCGGGCGAGCAGGACCCCGGGTACACCGACCGGTTGATCCGCGACGAGCTGGTCACCCTGCTCGTCGCCGGCCACGAGACCACGGCCACCACGCTCACCTGGCTCTTCCTGCTGCTCGACCGCCACCCCGAGGCCCGGACGGCCGATCCGCAGGCGCTGGTGAGCGAGACGCTGCGGCTCTACCCCTCCGCCTGGCTGCTCCCCCGGCACGCCGTCGAGGACGACGTCATCGCCGGGCACCGCATCGCCGCCGGGACGGACGTGCTGGTCTGCCCGTACCTCACCCACCGCGACCCGGCGCTCTGGCCGGACCCGGAACGCTTCGACCCCGCCCGCTTCGCCCACGGCGCGGACCGCCCCGGGCAGCTCGGCGCCTACTTCCCGTTCGGCCTCGGCGCCCGCGCCTGCCTGGGCACCCGGTTCGCGCTGCGCGAGACCACGGCACTGCTGGAACTCCTGCTGCCGATGGGGCCGTTGACGTTCCGCTCGCGGCCGACGGGGGCCGCGTACAGCATCACCGTACGGCCGGACGGGCCGACGCCGGCGGTGCTGGGCTGAGGCCTTCCTACGGTGTGGCGCTGCCCGACCGCGGGTGCTCCGACCGCGGGCCGTCCGGCCGGGCGGGCAGGAAGCCGTCGGCGAGCTCCTCGCCGGCCAGGGCGGCGTCGACCCGGGCACTGATGTGGGCCCGGGTGGTCGGGCAGTCGAGCGGGCGGTCCCGACTGCACAGCAGCATGTGGGTGAGGACGGCCGCGGCGTGCTCCAGCCGGCGGGCGCGCTCGAGCATCCCGTCCCGCTGGGCGTGCAGCAGCGCAGTGCGGTCGGCCGCCCGCTCGCTGGCCAGGACGGCGGCGGTCCCGCTGACCGGGATCATCCCGTCCACGTGCCAGAGCTGGACCAGGGCGAGGCGCTCCAGCGACTCCCGGTCGTAGTAGCGGACCCGGCCGCGGCGGGCGGCGGGCGCGATCAGGCCGCACTCCTCGTAGTAGCGCAGGGCGGGCACCGAGAGGCCGAAGGCCGCCGAGACCTCGGTGATCGAGTGGAGCTCCGCCATCCGCCGCCGCCTCCTTCGGGGTTGCGCCCAGGCCGAGTTGGGCTCGGCCGGGTGCGCCGGGACCGGGTTGCGCTCAAGCACGCTTGAGCGAGAACGCTTAGGCAAGCCTAACCTCTCATCGAAGCGAAGGGCTTGCTCCCCATGCCGCTCACCGACCCGACGGCCACCACCGCGTCGGCCACTGCGACCACCACCGCACCCGCACCCGCCCGCACCCCACGGGCCGCCGGGGCCCTGCTCGTCCTCGGTTTCGTCCTGCTCAGCCTCAACACCCGGGTCGCGTTCGGACAGATCGGGCCGCTCGCGCCGGTCGCCGGCTGGGGCCCGGGCACCGTGACCCTGCTCGCCCTCCTGCCGCCGCTGTGCATGGGCC
Organism: Kitasatospora sp. MY 5-36; assembly: GCF_001182915.1. Taxonomy (NCBI): domain Bacteria; kingdom Bacillati; phylum Actinomycetota; class Actinomycetes; order Kitasatosporales; family Streptomycetaceae; genus Kitasatospora; species Kitasatospora sp. MY 5-36. The sequence continues at coordinate 371 of NZ_LFVW01000488.1, read as the reverse complement.
TGTTCGCCCCGCTCGGCGCCCTGGCCCGGCGGCGGCTCGGCGAGGAGCGCGGGCTGTTCTGGGCGAGCGTGCTGCTGCTGGCCGGGGCGGTGCTGCGGACGGCGGGCCTGCCCGGGCTGTACGCGGGCACGGTGCTGGTGGGCGTCGCGGTGGCGGTGGTGAACGTGCTGATCCCGGTGTTCGTCCGGGCCCGCTTCGCGCAGCGGCGGATCGGCACCATGACGGGCGTCTACGCGCTGTCCATGGGCACCGGTTCGGCGGTCGTCGCCGCGCTGGTCGCGCCGGTCGCGGGCACCTGGTCCTGGCAGGCCGCGATCGCGATCGCCGTCGTCCCGGCGGCCCTGGCGGCGGCCGGCCTGGCGCCGCAGCTG
>NZ_LFVW01000487.1:0-2080 GCF_001182915.1 Kitasatospora sp. MY 5-36 | reverse complement strand
CCGCCGCCCAGGCCGCTCCGGCGGCCCCGGTGGCGCCGGTGGCCGAGACCGCCGTGGCCGAGCCGGCCGCGCCGCAGGCGCCGGTGTCCGGCGCGGGCGACGTCCGGGTGCCGATCAAGGGCGTCCGCAAGGCGACCGCGCAGGCGATGGTGGCCTCGGCCTTCACCGCCCCGCACGTGACCGAGTTCGTGCAGGTCGACGTGACCCGCACGATGAAGTTCGTCCGCCGGCTCAAGGAGAGCGGCGAGCTGGGCCGGGACGTCCGGGTCAGCCCGCTGCTGATCGTCGCCAAGGCGCTGCTCACCGCGATCAAGCGGCACCCCGGGATCAACGCCCAGTGGGACGAGGCGGCCCAGGAGATCGTCCTCAAGGGCCAGGTGAACCTCGGCATCGCCGCGGCCACCCCGCGCGGCCTGATCGTCCCGAACATCAAGGACGCCGGCTCCAGGACCCTCTCGGGGCTGGCCACGTCGCTCGGCGAGCTGGTCGAGACCGCCCGTCAGGGCAAGACCTCGCCGGCCGACATGCAGGGCGGGACGATCACCATCACCAACGTCGGCGTCTTCGGCGTCGACACCGGCACCCCGATCCTCAACCCGGGCGAGGCCGCCATCCTGGCCTTCGGCGCGGTCCGGGAACTGCCGTGGGTGCACAAGGGCAAGGTGGTCCCGCGTCAGGTGACCACGCTCGCGCTCTCCTTCGACCACCGCCTGGTGGACGGGGAGCTGGGCTCCAAGGTGCTGGCCGACGTGGCCGCGCTGCTGGAGCGCCCGAAGCGCCTGATCACCTGGGGCTGACGGCCCGGTAGCACCGAAGAAGGGGCCCTCCTCCGCACCGCCGTGCGGAGGAGGGCCCCTTCGGTGTGACCGCCCGTTCGACTAGCGCTGGGGACGGAGTCGACGGACGGCGATCAGGACGCCCGCTCCGAGGGCGAGGAGCAGGGCGGAGGAGGCGGCGAGGAAGGTGTTGGTGGAGGAGGAGCCGGTCTGGGCGAGTTCGGGGGTGCCGGCGGGCGCGGTGGTGGCCGGGGCGGCGGAGGGCGTGGTCGGCTTCGGGGCCGGGGCGGCCGCGGCGGTGTCCTTGGTCTGCTCGGCGGCGGGCTTGGCCGGGGCCGGCTTGGCCTCCTTGGTGGGCGCGGGCTTGGCCGGGGTGGTCGGCTTGGCGGGCGCCGCCGGGTGCACCACCTTGACGTCGGTGCTCACGCCCCGGCCCTCGCTGGGCTTGACGGTGACCTGGAGCCCGTCGATGCCCTTGGCCACGTCGGCGGAGAGCCCGACCCGGAAGCGGTAGCGGACGGCGTGGCCGTCGGCGAGCGGCCCGCCCGCGGACGGGAGGGAGCCGCCGATCGCCGGGTCGCAGCCGTTCGCCAGCTTCACGCGCTGCCAGGTGCCGTTCGCCATGACCTCGGCGGTGACCTGCGAGGGCTTCGGGGTGGCCCCGTTCGTGTTGAAGAACGCGATGCCGGGGAAGATCCGGTGGTAGTCGGCACCGGTCCCGTTGAAGAACTGGACGTCGAACTCCGCCTTGGGGCCGCCGACGGTGAGCGTGCCGGGGGCCTTGAGGAAGGTGGCGTTGGTGCCCTGGCCGTGCAGCTCGACGGACCGGTCCTCCTCGTCCGCGGCGGACGGCTTCGCCGGGGTGGTGACCGGGGCCTTGTCGGGGGCCCCGCAGGCCCAGGCGGTGTCGGTGGTGAGGAGCTGGACGCCGCCGGCGAGGACGACGGTGGCGGCGACGGTGGCGATGCGGCGGCGGCCGGAGAAGGCGCGGTCGTTCTTCGCAAAACGGGTGATAACGGACGTGCGCATGACGTGACTCCCCAAAGTCGTCGTGCTGGTGGTGTGTGGGTGAAGACGACCGGCCCCGCTGCTTCACGAGCGGAAGCGCCCCCCGGCTCCGCCGGTCTCGCTCTCCGTGCCTTCATCTGTATGGACGTGCATCCCCGCCGGGGGTTGCAGGCGGGTTCCGAGAATCTTTCGACCGTCGGCGCCGGGGCCCGCTCGGCGCCGACGATCGCAGGTCAGTGCTGGCGGCGGAGGCGGCGCACGGCGATCAGGGCGCCGGCCCCGAGGGCGAGGAGCGC
>NZ_LFVW01000486.1:0-6656 GCF_001182915.1 Kitasatospora sp. MY 5-36 | reverse complement strand
GCGGCGGTGTCCTTGGTCTGCTCGGCGGCGGGCTTGGCCGGGGCCGGCTTGGTGTCCTTGGTGGGGGTGGGCTTGGGCTTGGCCGGGGTGGTCGGCTTGGTGCCGGCGGTGTCCTGGGGGTGGGTCACCTTGACCGTCTTGAAGCCCGAGTCGCCCGGGCCCTGGGAGCCGGCCATCTCGGTCGAGGCCAGCAGGTCGATCGTGGTCACGCCGTCCGGGGTGCCGGCGGCCAGCGAGTAGCGGAACTTGAAGGTCGCCGAGCTGTTGGCGGCCATCCGCTGGCGCTGGGAGCCGGTGATGTCGACGACGCGGGAGCAGCCGTCGAGCAGCTGGAGGTTCTTCCAGGCGCCGGTGTAGTCCTCGTACTGGATCCTGACGTCCTTGAGGCGGGCCGCGGCGCCCGAGCCCGGGGTGTGGATGCCGAGGAAGGGCTCCATGCCGTGGGCGTCCTCGGCGGCCTTGTTGGTGACCTTGACGGAGACCTCGTTCCAGCTGCCGTCCGCCACCACGGAGGACTTGGCGGAGACGATGGCGGTGTCCGGGGACAGTCCGGGCACGTTGGCCGGAGCCTCGTACGCGCCGTTGAGCCGGTGGTCCCCGCAGGCCCAGGCGGTGTCGGTGGCGAGGAACTGGACGCCGCCGGCGAGGACGACGGTGGCGGCGACGGTGGCGATGCGGCGGCGGCCGGAGAAGGCGCGGTCGTTCTTCGCAAAACGGGTGATAACGGACGTGCGCATGACGTGACTCCCCAAGGGTCATGGGTCTGACGGTGTGTGGGCGAAGACGACCGGCCCCGCTGCTTCACGAGCGGAAGCGCCCCCCGGCTCCGCCGGTCTCGCTCTCCGTGCCTTCATCCGTATAGACGCGCATCCCCGTCAGGGGTTGCAGGTGGGTTCCGAGAATTTTTCGGAGTTCTTCGGCGGGCCTCGGAGACCGTCCGAGTGATGGTTGGTATGACCTGAATGATCCGGAAAGTACGGATCGTTCGGCCAGGTCGGTGACTTTTTCGCGGCCGGATAGGGGAGTCCCGGCCGCCCGGGTACGTCTCCGCTCCACCACCCGGGCGACGCCGGGTGACCGGAACCCGGAGGACGCACCCGTATGCCGCCTGGCAACCCTGGCCGTCTCGTCCGGAGTCTGGCCGCACTCGTGCTGGTGTCCGCCGCCGCCCTCCCGGGCGCCCTGGAGCTGGTCGGCCCCTCGCCGTTCGGCGTGATCGGGCCGGGGGCCGCCGCCGACCGCGCGGTGCCGCCGCACGCGGCCCTCCAGGCCGACCAGCGGATACCCGCGGCCGCCCCCACCGTCGACATACGCCGCACCGGGGACCCGGCCAACCGGATCACCCTGGTGCTGCTCGGCGACGGCTACACGGCCGGCGAGCAGGAGCTCTTCCGGCAGCAGGCCGACAAGGCCTGGCACGCGCTGATGGACATCGAGCCCTTCCGCACCTACCAGGGCTTCTTCAACATCAGACGGGTCGAGGTGGTCTCCCCGGTCTCCGGGATAGCGGAGTCCGAGAGCCGCGGCCGCAAGACCGCCACCCCGCTCGGCATGCACTTCTGGTGCGAGGGCACCGCCCGGCTGCTCTGCGCCGACGAGGCCGCCACCGCCCGGTACGCGGGGGGCGGCGCCGGGCCGCAGTACCTGATAGCCCTGGCCAACTCCACCGAGTACGGCGGCGCCGGCGGCACCGGGGTGACCACCCTGGCGGGCGGCAGCCCGGACGCCGGGCGGATCATCCAGCACGAGATCGGGCACACCGTGGGGGACCTCGGCGACGAGTACGACAGCGCCCCGGAGGACGCCGACTACCCGAACCTCGCCACCCTCAACGCCGACGACATGCGCAGGAAGCAGACCAAGTGGTGGCGCTGGCTGGGCGCCGAGTCCCCGGACGGGGCCGGGGTGGTCGGGGCGTACCGCAGCGCCAACGGCCTCTACCGGCCCACCCCGGACTCGGTGATGCGCACCCTCGGCAGCGCGTACAACCTCCCCTCGCGCGAGGCGATCGTCGAGGAGCTGTACCGCAGGGTCCGGCCGACCGACGCCCCGGTGCCGGCCCCCGGCGAGGTGTCCGGGCGGCCGCGGCTCGACGTCCGGCCGCTGCCGCTGACCGGCCCGCGGCAGCTGAAGGTGGAGTGGAAGGTGAACGGCGTCCCGGTGACGCCTCAGTCCCCCGACGGCTCCTGGCTGGACACCGCCCCGCTGGAGCTGGCCCCGGGCCGGCCGGCCACCGTGACGGCGACCGTCAAGGACACCACCGACTGGGTGCGGGACGAGGCCTTCCGGGAGCGCCACATGACCCGCTCGGTGTCCTGGACGCTGACCGGCTGAGGCGCGGTGCGCGCCCCGCATCTGGGCGTCCAATCATGGGATGACTAATCTGGTCGGACTATGACCGTGGAGCCCGCCCGTCCAGCCCCGTCCCCGTCCGTCCCCGCTCCCCGACCCGCCGCCGGGCCCCCGGCCGGACCCGCGCCGGCGTCAGCGCCGGTGCCCGGACCCGTATTCGAGCCGCCCGGCGGCCGCGCGGCCTGGCTGGCCTGGTCCGTCGGCGTCAGCGTCTACATCCTGGCCGTCATCCACCGCACCAGCCTCGGCGTGGCCGGACTGGACGCCGCCGACCGCTTCGGCATCGGCGCCTCGGCGCTCTCCACCTTCTCGATCCTCCAGGTGCTGGTCTACGCGGCCATGCAGATCCCGGTCGGCCTGCTGGTCGACCGGTTCGGGCCGCGCCGGGTGCTGCTGCTGGGCGTCCTGCTGCTGAGCGCCGGTCAGCTGGCCTTCGCGTTCAGCTCCTCCTTCGGCCCCGCGCTGGCCTCCCGCGCGGTGCTCGGCTGCGGCGACGCGATGACCTTCATCAGCGTGCTGCGGATCGCCGCCCGGTGGTTCCCGGCGGCCCGGAACCCGTTCGTCGCCCAGCTGACCGGCCTGGCCGGGATGGGCGGCAACCTGGTCACCACCGTGGTGCTCGCCCAGGCGCTGCACAGCGAGGGCTGGACGCCCACCTTCACCGCGATCGCGCTGCTGGGCGTGGCGGTGTTCGCGCTGGTCGCGCTCTTCCTCAAGGACACGCCCCCGCAGGAGGCCGCCGCCCGGCCCGGGGAGGCCGGGAGGGGCGGGGCGACCGGGGCGCGGCCGAAGGTCGGCCAGCAGGTCCTCGCCTGCTGGCGGGAGCCGGGCACCCGGCTCGGGCTCTGGATCCACTTCACCACCCAGTTCCCCGGCAACGCCTTCGGCCTGCTCTGGGGCCTGCCCTACCTGGTGCAGGCGCAGGGCATGTCCCGGGCGGGGGCCGGCGGGCTGCTGACCCTGCTGGTGCTCAGCAACATGAGCTTCGGCTTCCTCTTCGGCCGGCTGCTCTCCGCCTCGGCGCGGGCCCGGATGCCGATCGTGCTGACCGTCGTCGTGACCACCGCGCTCGGCTGGGCGCTGGTGCTGGCCTGGCCCGGCGGCCACCCGCCGACCTGGCTGCTGGTCGGGATCATCCTGGTGATGGGCAGCAACGGCCCGGCCTCGCTCGTCGGCCTCGACTACGCGCGCGCCCGCAACCCCGCGGAGCGGCTCGGCACCGCCTCCGGGATCGTCAACATGGGCGGCTTCATCGGCACGATGATCACCCTCTTCGGCATCGGCGTGCTGCTGGACGCGCTCTCCCCGGACGGGGCCGTCGGGTACTCGGCCGACGCCTTCCGCTGGGCGTTCTGCTGGCAGTACGTCCCGCTGGCGGTGGGCACGGCGATGATCCTGCGGCTGCGCCGGAAGGTCGCGGCGCAGGCGGGCTGAGCCCGGGGCCGTCCGGCCCCGGGCCCCGGGCGGTCCGCCTCAGATGGTGACCGAGAAGTTGGCCAGCACCCGCTCGGCCAGCTCCTGGTCGCCCTCGACGGAGACCGGGCCGGGCCGGCCGCGGCCGCAGGCGAGCCGCAGGTAGGTCTCCCAGTCCATGGTGAGCTGGACGTCGGGCGCCAGGCTGATCGACTCGTCCACGGTGCAGTGGCCGGTGGCGTCCACCCGGACGGTGCGCAGGAACTCCACCGGGCCGGTGACGTCCAGCACCAGGGCCGTTCCGGCCGGGGCCCCGGCCTTGGTGGCGACGGCCTTGGGCAGCAGCTCCAGCAGCACGTCCCGGGTGATCAGCGCGGCCGGGGCGTCCAGGTTGCCCGGGGCCTCCAGGGCCCGGCGCAGGTCCTGCTCGTGCACCCAGACGTCGAAGGCCCGCCTCCGCAGCAGCTCGTGGTACGGGACGTCCCTGGCCAGCGGCCCGGCCGGCCAGCGCACCGGCTCCTCGGGCGTCTGCTTGGCGTTCCGCAGCGCCCGGGAGCGCCGGATGATCGTGTACTCCAGCTCGCTGGTCATCTCCAGCGCGGTGTGGCAGCGGCGCTTGTCGACCGGGAGTTCGACGTAGCGGGCGAACTCGGAGGTCACGTGACGGAGGTCACGCGGCAGCGAGTGGATCGGGCGGGGGTCGCCGAGCAGGTCGGACTCGACCGCGATCACGTGCGAGACGACGTCCCGGACGGACCAGCCCGGACACTCGGTGGCCCGGTTCCAGGAGCCCTCGGGAAGGGGGGCGACCAGCTCCGATATGGACTCGATGGTCTGGGTCCACGCCTCGGTGTAAGCCTGCACGGTCTGGTTGTCCGTCACGGGAATCTCCGGCCCTCCGTCAGCTTCCTTGCCGCCTGTGCCCCGCCGTCACGGCCGACCGGGATGGTCCGGCTTTCCCGGCGCACACGCTAACCGCACGTTACGCTGCCGGGAGACAGCTGGGCAGCGCTTTCGGGTGACGATCGTAGGTCTCTTGCCGTGGACGGTGGTACTGTGCGCGCTTCATTGATCCAACTCGCGGTCTCCGACGCGGAGCCGCCCGCCGAGCGGAGGGCTCGGGCGGCCGCCCTGGTGCGGGCGCAACAGGGTGCCGACCTGGTGGTCCTCCCGGAGCTGTGGCCGCTCGGCGGCTTCGCCTACGACCTCTGGTCGGACGGCGCGGAGACGCTGGACGGGCCCACCTCGGACGTGATGTCGGCCGCCGCCCGGGCCGCCGGGGTCTGGCTGCACGCCGGTTCGATCGTCGAACGCGATCCGGACGGTCCGATCTACAACACCTCGCTGCTGTTCTCCCCGGACGGCGAGCTGGTGCACACGTACCGCAAGATCCACCGCTTCGGCTTCGACAGCGGCGAGGCGGTGGTGATGGGCGCCGGGCAGGAGATCGTCACCGCGCCCACCGACTTCGCCACGCTGGGCCTGGCCACCTGCTACGACCTGCGCTTCCCGGAGCTGTTCCGGGCGCTGCTGGACGCCGGCGCGCAGCTGCTGGTGGTCCCGGCGGCCTGGCCGGCCCGGCGGCGCGAGCACTGGACGCTGCTGGCCCGGGCCCGGGCGGTGGAGGAGCAGGCCTTCGTGCTGGCCTGCAACACCGCCGGGACGCACGCCGGGGTCGAGCAGGCCGGGCACAGCATCGTGGTGGACCCGTGGGGCCGGGTGCTGGCCGAGGCGGGGGCGGACGAGGAGGTCCTGACGGTCGAGTTCGACCCGGCCGAGGTGGCCAAGGCGCGCGAGGAGTTCCCGGTGCTGCGGGACCGCCTGCTGGGGATCCCGGCGCCGGTCCAGCGCTGAGCCGGAGCGGCGCCCGGAGCGGGGGCCGGCGCGGCGGCGGGAGCGGGGGACGGGGCGCGGTCGGGACGGCGCCGGGGCGCCGCGGACGGCGTTCCAGAGGGTTGGTTCGTACCTGGGTCGATCGGGTTTGAGAAGATGAGCACTCGTCGTGTTCCCCGCCGGCCCGTACGAGGGCCTGCCCGGTCGGCCCGCCCGAGGAGGTCGCGCCCATGCCTGACAACGGCGCAGGCGACACCCCCCGTCCCGTCATCCACCGCAACAGCCTGCGCGAGCAGATCGCCGGCGCGCTGCGCGAGGAGATGATGGCCGGCCGACTCGCGGCCGGCCGCAACTTCACCGTCAAGGAGATCGCCGAGCTGTACGGCGTCTCCGCGACCCCGGCCCGCGAGGCCCTGGTCGACCTCGGCGCGCAGGGCCTGCTGCGGGCCGAGCACCACCGCGGCTTCACCGTGCCCGAGCTCGGCTGGGACGACTTCCTGGAGATCTTCGAGTCCCGGGTCCTGATCACCGACAGCTTCCACCGCCAGTACACCGCCCGCCGGGCGCTGCCCGACCTCAGCCGGCTGTCCTCGCTGCACCGCCGGGCCGACGCGGCGGTGCGGGCCGCCCGGGCCGGGAACCTGGACGTGATGGTGGGCTGCGACCGCCGGTTCTGGCAGGAGGTCGGCGCGCTGCTCGGCAACCGCCGGATCGCCGACTACCTGGACTGGCTGCGGGTGCAGTCCTGGATGTTCGCCGCCCGCTACCTGCGGGAGCTGCCCGCGCTGGGCGGGGTCTGCTGGGAGCGCCACCCGGACCTGGTCGAGGCGATCGAGGCCCGCGACCCGCTCGCCGCGCACCGGATCATCTGCGAGTACAACCTGTACACCGTCCGGCTGCTGGCCGGGCTGGCCGGACAGCCGCTGGAGTCGGTGACGGTCCTCGGGCTGCTCACCGAGTTCGCCGGGGAGGAGCCGCCGGCGGTGCCGGTCGAGCCGCCGTCCGCGCCGCCGGCCCCGCCGGAGCCAGCCGCCGAGTCCGCCGACGGGCCCGGCGCG
>NZ_LFVW01000485.1:0-8931 GCF_001182915.1 Kitasatospora sp. MY 5-36 | reverse complement strand
AGGGTGCCCTCGACGGGCTCCGCGACGGCCTGGTAGGCGGAGTCGGCGGCCCGCTGCAGGGCGGCCCGCAGCTGTTCGGCGCCGCCGCCCTCGGCGAGCGTCTCGGCGGTGCCGCGCAGCCACTGGGCGAGGATCACCCCGGAGTTGCCCCGGGCGCCGATCAGCGCGCCGCGGGCCATCGCCCGGACCGTCTCGGCCAGCCCGGGCGCCGGGTCGGCGGCGGGGTCGGCGAAGCGGCTCTCCACCTCGGCGGCGGCGGACTCGACGGTCAGGTAGAGGTTGGTGCCGGTGTCGCCGTCCGGGACGGGGTAGACGTTGAGCGCGTCGATCTCCTCGCGGGCCTGGCCGAGCGCGCGCAGGGCGAGCTGGCACCAGGTGCGCACGGCCGGGGCGTCGAGCGTGTGCAGCACCAGGTCTCCTCCGGACGGGACGCCGCGGCGGCCCGGGGCGGTGACGCGGGCCGGGCGGCGGCAAGGGGTGATACCGGCAGGTTATCGGGGGGCGGGGAGGGCCGTCCGGTCCGGCGGGCAGGAGCGATCACTCGGCCGGTCATGGTAGTTTCGTGGGACGGAAGCAAGCGTTGTATGCTCTTCCGGTTGCCTGGAACCGTCCAGGCTCACCCCCTTGTCCGGTCTGGTTCACGCGAGTGTTCTGGTGGCTGAGTGGGGTTTTCGAAAGTATCTGATCTGAAGTCTTGGAGTGACTCCTGTGGCTGCCAACTGCGACGTCTGCGGCAAGGGGCCGGGCTTCGGCAACAGCATCTCCCACTCTCACCGCCGTACCCCCCGTCGTTGGAACCCCAACATTCAGACGGTGCGCGCTGTGATTGGGCGGACGCCGAAGCGGCTCAACGTCTGCACCTCGTGCATCAAGGCCGGTAAGGTCTCGCGCTGACGCGCAGACCGGCATGCCGGTCCTCCAGTGAGCCGGTTCATCCTCGGATGGGCCGGCTTCACTGTTTCCGTGGCCGGTTGCGCCGATTTCCGGACGTGACCGTGGTGGGCGGGCTCCTCTGAGGAGTCCGCCCACCGCTGTTTTCCGGACGTTCCGGATGTTCCGGACGTTCCGGGCCTTCGCTAGCGCCAGCGCCAGGCGTGGTCGACCGGGCCGATGCCGGCGCCAAGGGCGAAGCCCCCGGCGATCGCGCCGGTGATGTACTCCTTGGCCGAGGCCACCGCCAGCGGCAGCGGCTCGCCCTTGGCCAGGCCGGCCGCGATCGCGCTGGCCAGCGTGCAGCCGGTGCCATGGGTGTGGCGGTTGTCGTAGCGCGGTGCCCGGAACCAGTGCACCTCGTCCGGTCCGCCGTACAGCAGGTCGGCGGCCTCGCCCGGCAGGTGGCCGCCCTTGACCAGCGCCCAGCGCGGCCCGAGGTCGACCAGCGCCTTGGCGGCGTCCAGCATCTGCGACTCGTCCTCGACGGCCAGCCCGGTGAGCTGGGTCACCTCGTGCAGGTTGGGGGTGGCCAGGGTGGCGACCGGCAGCAGCTTCTCGCGGACGGTGGCGACGGCCTCGGCGACCAGCAGCGCGTCCCCGTGCTTGGAGACCCCGACCGGGTCGACCACCACCGGGGCGTCCACCCCGGCCAGCAGTTCGGCGACGGTCTCGACGAGTTCGACCGAGGCGAGCATCCCGGTCTTCACGGCCTGCACCCCGATGTCGTCCACCACGCTGCGGAACTGCGCCCGGACGGCTTCGGCGGGCAGTTCCCAGTAGCCCTGGACGCCGAGCGAGTTCTGCGCGGTGACGGCGGTGATCACGCTCATGCCGTGGACGCCGAGGGCGAGCATCGCCTTGAGGTCGGCCTGGATGCCGGCGCCGCCGCCGGAGTCGGAGCCGGCGACGGTGAGCACGCGGGGGGGAGCAGTCGAAGCCATGGCCCCAACCTACCCGCGCCGTTTCACAGCACCGCTTCGGACTCCGCCCAGCGGTCCTCCGGCACCGTCTTCAGCCGGGTCACCGCGTCGCCGATCGGCAGCAGTTCGATGCCGGTCCGGCGCAGCGCGGTGAAGTGCCCGAACGCCCCCTGGTGGACGGCCTCCACCGCGTGCCAGCCGAACCGGGTGGCGAGCACCCGGTCCCGGGCGGTCGGGGTGCCGCCGCGCTGGACGTGGCCGAGGATGACCGGGCGGGCCTCCTTGCCGAGCAGGTCCTCCAGCTCGTGGGCGAGCCGGTTGCCGATCCCGCCGAAGGTCCGGTGGCCGTACTGGTCGACCTCGCCGTGGTCGAAGCGCATGGTGCCGGGCACCGGGGAGGCGCCCTCGGCGACGGCGATGATGGCGAACTTCTTGCCGCGCGCGAAGCGGTCCTCGATTATCCGGGCCACCGCCTCGATGTCGAAGGGCTTCTCCGGGATCAGGATGCCGTGCGCGCCGCCCGCCATGCCCGCGGTGAGGGTGATCCAGCCGGTGTGCCGTCCCATCAACTCGACCACCATGACGCGCTGGTGGGACTCGGCGGTGGTCTTCAGCCGGTCGATCGCCTCGGTCGCGACGTGCACGGCGGTGTCGAAGCCGAAGGTCACGTCGGTGGCGTCGATGTCGTTGTCGATGGTCTTCGGCACCCCGACCACGGGCAGTCCGGCGTCGCTGAACAGCTTGGCGGCGGTCAGCGTCCCCTCGCCGCCGATCGCGATCAGCGCGTCGATGCCGATCTCCCGGGCGAGCGTCCTGGCGTTCTCCACCGCCCAGGCGATCCGGTCCCGCCGCACCCGGGCCGAGCCCAGGATGGTGCCGCCGAGGGTGAGCAGGCCGGTGACGTCGTCGTGCGTGACCGTCCGGGTGCGGCCCTCGATCAGTCCGAGGAAGCCGTCCAGGATGCCGACGATCTCGTCCCCGTGGACGTCGGTGCCCCGGTGCACCACCGAGCGGATCACCGCGTTGAGGCCGGGGCAGTCGCCGCCGCTGGTCAGTACACCGATGCGCATCTGTGGTGTGCTCCCGCTCGCAGTGGTTCGGGCCGCCCGCGCCGGACGGGCGGGCCGGGGTGTCGCAAGCCTACGCACAACGCACCCGCGAAGCCCGTCCCCCGCGCACCGGAGCGTCACGCGCCGCCCGCCGTACGGGGATCGGCGCGCGGCCGCGCGCTACTCGGCGAAGTGGTCCCAGCCGCCGACCCGGTCCCAGGGCGCGCCGTCGACCGTCACCCGGCCGCTGCGGCTGCCCGTCGGGCGGCCGGTCACCTCGCCCACCACCCGCCAGCGGGCCGGGAGTTGGATCCCGCGCGGGAAGGTGGCCACGATCGCGTGGTCCTCGCCGCCGGAGAGCACCCAGACCAGCGGGTCCACCCCGACCGCCTGGCCGATGTCGGCCATCTGCGCCGGGACGTCGAAGTCGGCGGCCTTGAGGTCGATGTCCACCTCGCTGGCCCGGGCGACGTGGCCGAGGTCGGCGACCAGCCCGTCGCTCACGTCGACCATCGAGGTCGCGCCCAGATCGGCCGCCGCCGGGCCCGCGTGGTACGGCGGTTCGGGCCGGCGGTGCGCCTCGACGAAGGCGCGCGGGGAGCGGAAGCCGCGTTGGAGCACGGTCAGGCCGGCGGCCGACCAGCCGAGCCAGCCGGTCACCGCGACCACGTCGCCGACCTGCGCGCCGGAGCGCGTCACCGGCGCCCGCCCCTGGAGGTCGCCGAGCGCCGTGATGGCCAGCGTGACGGTGTCGCCGCGCACCACGTCGCCGCCGACCACCGTCGCCCCGGCCACCTGGCACTCGTCGCGCAGCCCGTCCATCAACTCGGTGGCCCAGGTGGTCGGCAGGTCCGCGGGGGCGACCAGGCCGAGCAGGATGGCGGTCGGCACCGCCCCCATCGCGGCCACGTCGGCGAGGTTCTGGGCGGCGGCCTTGCGGCCCACGTCGTAGGCGGTGGACCAGTCCCGGCGGAAGTGCCGGTTCTCGATCAGGACGTCCGTGGTCGCCACCACCCGGCCGTCCGGAGCCCGTACCACCGCGGCGTCGTCACCCGGGCCGAGGTCGACGGCATCGGTGAGCGGTACCCGGGCGGTCAGCTCCCTGATGAGGCCGAACTCGCCGAGCTCGCCCACGGTCCCCTGCATCTGCCGTCCTCTCGCGTTTCCATCCGATTCGGTCCCCGTCGCGCTCCCCCGCGCGCAGCGTACGCCCTTCGGGAGCATCGAGGTCTCCCCTCCCCGGCCCGCAGCGCGGTAGCGTGGTGATCAGACTGCCGGTGAGCCCACCCACCCACACACCTGACCGGGCGATCACGGCGGCTATCCCCCCTAACCGGCCGCCGGGAGGTCCCCGTGGTACAGGCATACATCCTGATCCAGACCGAGGTTGGCAAGGCCACCGCCGTGGCCCGGACCATCGCCGGGGTCCCCGGCGTCCTGAGCGCCGAGGACGTCACCGGCCCCTACGACGTGATCGTCAAGGCCGAGGCCGAGACGGTGGACGAGCTGGGCCGCATGGTGGTGGCCCAGGTCCAGAAGGTCGACGGCATCACCCGCACGCTCACCTGTCCCGTGGTGCACCTGTAGGCCGGTGCACCCGTGAGCCGGTGTGCCCGTGAGCCGGCGCACCGGCCCGTACCGGCCGTCCGGGCCCCGGCTACCATCGGCGGGTGGCCAGAGAACTGCGCGTCCCCGAGGCGCTGACCGCCCTGCCGGCCCCGGTCCGCTGGCTGGCCCTGCCCGTCGCCCTGACCTGCGCCGTCGTCGCGCTGGTCGGCAGCTGGAGCCCGGCCGATCCGGCGGTCGAGGTCCCGCAGCCGACCGGCCGGGCGGCCGGGTACTGCCGGGCGCTCGCCGCCGCGCTGCCCGCCGACCTGCTCGGCCACACCCGCCGAGACCCGTCGCCCGCCTCGCCGTACGTGGCCGGCTGGGGCGACTCGCCCCGGACGGTGCTGCGCTGCGGCATCGACCGGCCGGAGGAGCTGGACGGCGACCACGCCTCGGACTGGTCCCCGAGCGTCGACGACGTCACCTGGTGGTCGCAGAAGCTCGCCGACGGCGGCTACCGCTTCGTGACGACCATGCGCGCCGCCTACGTCGAGGTGACCGTCCCGGCCGGGGCCGCGAAGAACCCCTTCGACCCGGCGGCCGCCCTGAGCGGCGCGGTCAAGGCCAACGTCCCGGGCTGAGCCGAACGGGTCCCCGACGCACCGAGGGCGGGCCGGGAAGCTCCCGGCCCGCCCTCCGCACGTTCGCTGGGCCTGTCCTCGGACTCCCGTCGTTCGCCCGGAGGGCGGGCGGGGCGGCGTTGGGGTGCGTGCATCGCAAGGCGGAGGAGGGAGCCACTGCGGAGCATTGGCGACCGACGACAACGCGGCGAGGTGCGTGCCCCGGCGGCGCCCCGCAGACGCGAGTCCGAAGACAGGCCCTAGCGGAGCCCGGTCGAGCGCCGCAGCGCCGTCGCGAGCAGCCGGTCGATCAGCTCCGGGTACGAGACCCCGCTGGCCTCCCACATCTTCGGGAAGGCCGAGATCGGGGTGAAGCCGGGCATGGTGTTGATCTCGTTGATCATCCAGGTGCCGTCCTCCAGCAGGAAGAAGTCCACCCGGGCCAGGCCCTCGCAGCCGAGCGCCTCGAAGGCCTCGACCGCCTGGCGCTGGATCTCGGCGAGCTCACCGGCGGTGAGGTCCGCCGGGATCTTCACGTCCGAGGAGTCGATGTACTTGGCCTCGAAGTCGTAGAAGTCGAAGCCCTCGCCGACCAGGATCTCGCCGGCCACGCTGGCCCGCGGGCCGTCCTCGAACTCCAGCACGCCGCACTCGATCTCGCGGCCGGTCACGCCCGCCTCGATGATCAGCTTGGGGTCGTGCCGGCGGGCCTCCTCGATCGCCGCGTCGAGATCGGCCAGGTCCTTCACCTTGGTGATGCCGATGCTGGAGCCGGCCCGGCAGGGCTTCACGAACAGCGGCAGGCCCAGCTCGGCGGCCCGCTCGCGCACCGCCGCGCGGCCCGCCTCGGTCTCCCAGTCGCGCGGCCGCACGATGGTGTAGCGGCCGACGTCCAGACCGTGCGAGGCGAGGATCCGCTTGGCGAACTCCTTGTCCATGCCGGCCGCGCTGGCCAGCACGCCGTTGCCGACGTACGGGACGCCGGAGAGCTCCAGCAGGCCCTGGAGCGTGCCGTCCTCGCCCCACGGGCCGTGCAGCAGCGGGAAGACCACGTCGACCTCGCCGAGGGCCTTGGGGGCGCTGCCCGGCTCGGTCAGGACCACCTCGCGGTCGCCCGGGGCGACCGGCAGCGCGACCTGGCCGTCGACGCCCTCGGCGACGTGCGCCACGTCCGGCAGCTTCCCGTCGGTGATGGCCATCCGGGCCGGCTCGTCGCTGGTCAGCGCCCAGCGGCCCTCGTGCGTGATGCCGATCGGCAGCACGTCGTACTTGTCGCGGTCGATCGCCCTGAGCACACTGCCCGCGGTGGAGACCGAGATCGCGTGCTCGGAGCTGCGCCCGCCGAAGACCAGCGCGACGCGCGGCTTCCGGTCGGACCGGTTCGGGGAGGACTGTTCGATGCTCATATCGGGTTTGAGACTACCGTGCGAGGCCCTTCCGGGAAGTCAGCGGCGCCGCACCCTCGGCGCCGCCGCTCCGGTCAGCGCCGCTCGGGTCAGCGCCGCTCCGGCTTGGCCGAACGCGACATCAGCGCCCGCAGCGCCTCCTGGGTCGGCCGCCCGTTGTGCACCACGTCCACCACGGCCTCGACGATCGGCATGTCGACCCCGTTGCGCCGGGCCAGGTCCAGCACCGACTCGCAGGACTTGACGCCCTCGGCGGTCTGCCGGGTGGCCGCGCGGGCCTCCTCCAGCGTCATGCCCCGGCCCAGGTTCATGCCGAAGGTGTTGTTGCGGGACAGCGGCGAGGAGCAGGTGGCCACCAGGTCGCCCATCCCGGCGAGCCCCGCGAAGGTGTGCGGGTCCGCGCCCAGCACCTCGCCGAGCCGGGTGGTCTCGGCCAGCCCGCGGGTGATCAGCGTCGCCTTGGTGTTGTCGCCCAGCCCCATGCCGGCCGCCATGCCGACCGCCAGGCCGATCACGTTCTTGACCGCGCCGCCGAGTTCGCAGCCCACCACGTCGATGTTGGTGTACGGCCGGAAGTACGGCGTGTGGCAGGCCGCCTGGAGCCGCTTGGCGACCGCCTCGTCGGAGCAGGCGACCACGCTGGCCGCGGGCTGCCGGTTGGCGATCTCCTTGGCCAGGTTGGGCCCGCTGACCACCGCGACGCGCTCCTGACCGACCCCGGTGACCTCGTCGATCACCTCGCTCATCCGCTTGGCGGTGCCGAGTTCGATGCCCTTCATCAGGCTCACCAGCACGGTCTGCGGCTCGATCAGCGGCGTCCAGGCGGCCAGGTTGTCGCGCAGCGTCTGCGAGGGCACCACGAGCACCGCGAAGTCGGCGCCGGCCAGCGCCTCGGCGGCGTCGGTGGTGGCCCGGACGGTGTCGGGCAGCCGGACGCCCGGCAGGTAGTCCGGGTTCTCGTGGGTGGAGTTGACGGCGTCCACCAGCTCCTGGCGGCGGGCCCAGAGCACGACCTCGCAGCCCGCGTCGGCGAGCACCATCGCGAACGCGGTGCCCCAGGAGCCGGTTCCCATCACGGCGCAACGGGTCACTTGCCGGCCTCCTCGGTGCCCTTGCCCGGCTCGCCCTTGGCGCGCCGGCGCTCGGCCAGTGCGGCCGCGGCGCGCTCCCGGGCGGCCTTGCGCATGTCGTAGCGCTCGGCCGGCGGCTCCTCGCCCCGGACTTCGGCCAGCACGGCGGTGATCGCCGTCATGATGTCCTCGGTCGCGTCGGCGAGCACCTGGGCGGTGAGTTCCTGCCCCTGGTACCGGCTCAGGTCCACCGGCGGCCCGGCCGCGACGGTGACCCGGTGCCGCGGGAACAGGTTGAACCGGCCCTTCCCGAAACCGGGCCGGCCGTACGGCGGGATGATCTCGTGGGCGCCCCAGTGCGCGACCGGGATGACCGGTGCACCGGTCATCAGCGCGACCCGGGCGACCCCGCTCTTGCCGGTCATCGGCCACAGGTCGGGGTCCCGGGTGAGCGTTCCCTCCGGGTAGAACTGCACGCACTGGCCACCGTTGACCGCGTCGATCGCGGCCCGGAAGGCCTGCGCGGCGTCGGTGGACTCGCGGAACACCGGGATCTGGCCGGTCTTGCGCAGCATGAACCCGATGAAGGGGACGGAGAACAGCGAGGACTTGCCGAGAATGCGCGGCGGACGCCCGCTGTTGTACTGCCAGTGCGCGTAGATCACCGGGTCGATGATCGAGTTGTGGTTCACCGCGGCGATGAAGCCGCCGTTCCTCGGAACGTGCTCCCAGCCCCGCCAGTCGGGCTTCACCAGGGCGGTCGTCACCGGCTTCACCAGCACGGCCGCGAAGCGGTACCAGATGCCGTAGTCGGCGTTGCCGAACTTGGCGTACGAGCGGCGGGCCACCCCAGCTCCTTCTCATCCGATGCGGCACGGATTACCGCGGTCATGGTGTCCCGGTGCCGCGCACCGCTTCCGCCGGTGCCCGGGCCACGGGCGCGGAACAGTGTCGCCCGCCCGCTCACCGGCTGTCGAGCAACCGCGCCAACCCGCCCGGCGGGCGTGATCAAACGCACGTCCGCACAGCTCGAACGGCCTGGCGAGGGCTCCGGGACCGGCGCCAGAATGACGCCGGTGACCCAGGACACCGTACGCCCCAGTGAGCCCGTCGCGCCCCCCGCACCCACGGCCGGCTGGTCGCTGGTGCTCCCGCTCAAGCCGCTCGCCCTGGCGAAGAGCAGACTGGCCCCGTACGCCGGGCCGCACCGGGCCGACCTGGCGCTGTCCTTCGCCCTGGACACCGTCGCCGCCGCCCTGGCCACCCCGGACGTCGACCGGGTCCTGGTGGTCACCCGCGACGCCGAGGCCGGCGCCCGGCTGGCCGCGCTCGGCGCCCTGGTGGTCGCCGACGAGCCCGGCGGCGGCCTCAACCGGGCCCTGGCG
>NZ_LFVW01000484.1:0-8934 GCF_001182915.1 Kitasatospora sp. MY 5-36 | reverse complement strand
CGGCCCGGCCGCGGAGCGGACCGGGGTCGGCGCCCGGAACCGGGCGGGGGCGGCCGGCCCGGCGAGTGAGGGCTCGGCCCCTGTTCGTCACAGGCCACGACTCATCGTCGTCCCCGGTCCGCCGTCAGCAGCCGCCACCGCAACGTGCCGCGCTCCCCCGTAGCGGCGCCCACCGGCCGGGGCTCGGTGCCTCTCCCGTCCCGTTCACCGGCGCGTACTCCGGCGGCACGGGTCGGCCTCCCCACCGCCCGGCTGGTCCGCCCGGCCCCCCGCAGTGGGGCCGTTGGGCCCTGGCCGCGCGGCCGGGGGCCCGGGATCCTGGTCGCCGGTATGCGCCGGCTGGGAGTGGAAGGGCCTGGGGATGGGCGAGTTGGTCACGGTGAGGGCGTTCGAGGGGCTGACCGGCGAGGTCCTGGCCGAGACGCGGGCCCGGGTGGCCGCCGCGGCGGCGACTCCGGGGGTCGGGACGCTGGTGGAGGCCCTGCGGGTCCGGCTCGCGGCCGTGGCCGGGGGCGTGCTGGCGCAGGTGAACGCCGAGGTGGACGGTCGGCGGATCCGCGTCCAGGAGGCCGCGGCCGGGCTGGGCGACTCGATCGACCGGGTGAGCGACGCGCTGCGCGGCAGGATCAGGGCCGTCACCGGGGCCTGGTCACCGCGCCCCTGGCCGGGCCACCGTGCGCCGGACTCCGGTGGGCGGGCCTCCGGCGGGCCGGGCGGCGGGGCCGTCCGCGAGCTCCGGGTGGTCCGCCGCAAGGAGCCCTCGCTGGTGTGGTGCTCGCCGGCGGCCGCCGCCCGGACCATGGACGCGATGGACTACGACATCCACCTGTTCACCGATCCGGCGACCGAGACCGACGCCGTGGTCTACCGGGTCGGGCCGACCGGCTACCGCCTCGCCCGTACCGTCCCCGCCGGTCCGCCCGGCCGCCGGACCTCGCCGATCACCCTCAGCCCGCACGGCGCGCCCCGGCTGACGGAGGCGCAGGCCGTCGACCGGCTGGCGGGCGCGGAGCTGCCGTTCCTGTTCTTCGCCCACCCGGTCAGCGGCCGGGGCCGGGTGCTCTACCGCCGCTTCGACGGCCGGCTCGGCCTGATCGCCGGGCACGCCTGACGGCCACGGGGCCCTTTCCAGCACCCCTGACCCTTGGGCGGAACCGCGCCGCGCCCCCGCCGAGCGGTCGCTCGACGGGGGCGCGGCGTGCGCTCGGGGAGGGCGCGTCACATGTTGATCATGTGACCGGCGAGGCCGTGGATGGCCTCCTTGACCGCCTCGCCCAGGGTCGGGTGGGCGTGCACGTTGCGGGCGACCTCGTGGACGGTCAGGTCCCACTGCTGGGCCAGCGTCAGCTCCGGCAGCAGCTCCGTGACCTCGGGGCCGATCAGGTGGGCGCCGAGCAGCTCGCCGTGGGTGCTGTCGCTGATGACCTTGACGAAGCCGATCGGGTGGCCGAGCCCGTGCGCCTTGCCGTTGGCGGTGAACGGGAACTTGGCGACCTTGACGTCGTAGCCCAGGTCGCGGGCCTGCGCCTCGGTGTAGCCGAAGGAGGCGATCTGCGGCTGGCAGTAGGTGGCGCGCGGGATCATGGCGAAGTCGACCTCCATGGTCTCCGCCCCGCCGATGGTCTCGGCGGCGATCACGGCCATCGTCTCGGCGGCGTGCGCGAGCATCAGCTTGGCGGTCACGTCGCCGATCGCGAAGATGTGCTCGACGCTGGTGCGGCCGCGGCCGTCCACCGCGATGGCGTTGCGGTCGGTGAGCTTGACCCCGGTGTTCTCCAGGCCGTAGCCGTTGACCCGCGGCGCGAAGCCGATCGCCTGGAGCACCTTGTCGGCCTCCAGCACCTGCTGCTGGCCGTCCTTGGTGACGGTGACCCGGACCTTGGCGGTCGGGTCGCTGTCGTCGATCGACTCGACCCGGGTGGAGGTCAGCACCTCGATGCCCAGCTTGCGGTACTGCTTGGCCAGTTCGGTGGAGACCTCGACGTCCTCCAACGGCACCACGCGGTCCAGGAACTCGACGATGGTGACCTTCACGCCGTAGTTGTGCAGCACGTAGGCGAACTCGACGCCGATCGCGCCGGCGCCCGCGATGATGATGCTCTCCGGCAGCTGCTCGGTGAGGATCTGCTCCTCGTAGGTGACCACGCGGTCGCTCAGGCTGGTGCCGGGCAGCAGGCGGGTGGTGGCACCGGCGGCGATGACGCAGTGGTCGAAGGTGACGACGTCGAAGCCGCCGCCGCTGAGCGCGACCTGGAGGGTGTGGTCGTCGACGAAGGTGCCCCAGCCGTCGTACTCGGTGATGCCGTTCTTCTTCATCAGGTAGTGGACGCCCTTGACCCGGCCGTCGGCCACCGACCGGCTGCGCCGGAAGGCCTCGCCGAAGTCGAAGGTCACCTGGCCCTCGACCTTGATGCCGAAGGTCTTGGCCTCCTTGGTGAAGATGTGGGCGAGCTCGGCGTTGCGCAGCAGGGCCTTGGAGGGGATGCAGCCGACGTTGAGGCAGACGCCGCCCCAGTACTTGGCCTCGATGACCGCGACCTTCAGCCCCAGCTGGGCCGAACGGACGGCGGCGGTGTAGCCGCCCGGGCCCGCGCCGAGGACGACGACGTCGTAGTGCGTGCTCATGTTGCTGACTCCTCCGAGGGTGTCACGGTGTCGTGATCTCGGTCCCATGGTGTCAGGACCGTGCTCGGCGCACCCACCGGGTCTCGGCGGATGCGCCCCGCGCGGCACCGTACCGGCCCGCGGCCGGATTTGTCAGCGGTCTCCGCTACGGTGACGGCACCCGTGGCCACCAGGGGCGATGACGGAGGGAGGTCCCGGATGGAGCAGTCGCGTACGGCGGTCGGGTGGGCCCGCCGGCCAGGGGTGGCGGTGGGCCCACCCGGGCGTCAGGCCGCCACCCCGTGGGAGCGGTCGCCGTTGGTGCCGCCGATACCCGTCGCGCCCGCGCCGGCGCCGGGCGCCGCCTTCGCGGCCGGGCGCTGGGCCGGGACGGGCCGGTGCAGCGAGGAGAGGTCCCAGGCGTAGGTGCCGACGGCGTTCGCGATCACGTCGATGTTGACGTCGAAGGCGCCCATGTCGATGTTGCCCAGGTTGTCGCAGGCCTTGTGGTAGCACGGGTCGTACGCGACGCCGGCCGTACCGCCGTAACGGGCCGCCTGCTCCGGGGACTTGACCTTCTCGGCACCGGTGTCGGTGCCGCCGGCCGGGATGCCCGCGTCGATGAACGGACCGTAGTCGGAGCGGCCGTCGAAGGCGGTCGGGTCGTGCGGCAGGCCCCGGCCCTCCAGGTAGCCGTTGATGTCCCGCTCCAGCTGGGCCGAGCCCTCGGGGCCCGCGTCTCCGCCGGCGCTGCCGGAGCCGTTGTAGACGAACTGCGCGTAGTTGGGGGAAGCGATCATGTCGAAGTTGAGGTAGAGGCTGATCTTCTTCTTCTCCGCGTCGGAGAGGGAGTTCACGTACTTCTCGGCGCCCTTGAGGCCGAACTCCTCGGCCGACCACCAGGCGAACCTGACCTTGTTCTTCACCGGGTGGACGCTGAGGTTCTTCGCGACCTCCAGGATTCCGGCCGTGCCGGAGCCGTTGTCGTTGATGCCCGGCCCCTCGGGGACGGAGTCGAGGTGCGCGCCGACCATCACGGTGTGGTTCGGGTCGCCGCCGCGGGTCTCGGCGATGACGTTCCAGGTCTTGCGCTGCTCCATGAAGGTGCGGATGTCCAGGGTCACCCGGACGGGCCCGGCGGCGGCCTGGGCGGCCAGCGCCTCGCCCGCGGCCTCGGTGATCCCGCCGGTCGGGATCCTCCCCGCCGTCGGCTCGCTGAGCGTCCCGTTGAGGCTGCCCTCGGTGTTGTTGTAGATGATCGCCCCGGCCGCCCCCGCGCCGGCCGCGGCGGCCTGCTTCTCGGCGAAGCTGCACCCGCCGCGCCGGATCAGGGCGATCTTGCCGGTGAAGGCGCCCGCCGGGTAGTCGGCGGGCGTGCAGCCGGTGGTGGCACCGACCGGAGCGACCGCCAGGTCCGCGGTCAGGCCCGTCCCCGGACCGCTCACCGAGTACGTCATGGCGATCACCGGCACCGGCTCGGCCTTCGGGGAGACCACGTCGAGGTGCTCGGAGCGGGCCTCGAAGTAGGTGTAGACGAACTCCTGCTTGGACACGTTGAGTCCGGCCCGCCGCGCCTGCTCGTAGACGTACTGCGCGGACTGGTCGTGCCCCTTCGAACCGGCCGGCCGGGTACCGCCGTTGCGGTCCGCGATCAGCTGGAGCGCGGCCAGCGTGGCCCGGGCGTCCCGGGCGCTGCTCGCCTCGACCAGCCGGGAGGCCAGCTTGGCGCCCTTGCGCGCCGGGTCCGGGTCGGCCGAGGCGCTGCCGGCGCCGGCCAGCAGCAGCGGGGCGACCAGGGCGGCGACGGTCAGGGCGGCGCCCGCACTCCGCCGGGTGACGGCGGTTCGCGGGCGTCCTGGGGAGGTGGTGCGGTCGTACGGGGTGGAACGGTCGAGTGGGGTGGAACGGTCGAGCGGCGAGGTGGAGCGACGGGTGCGCAGCATCAGGGCGACTCCTTCCGACGGGCCGTGAGGGTCATGATTGGACATGATCGGAATCCCGTTGCCAAGCCTTTACGCACACCTTGCGGGATGCGGACCGCAGCGCACGCGGCGATATTGGAGGGGTGGGGGCGTCTCATCCAGGAGTGTGACCAGATGTCCATGATGGATAAGCTCAAGAGCCTGCTGAAGGGCCACGAGGACCAGGCCGACAAGGCCGTCGACAAGGCGGGCGACGCCGTCGACCAGCGCACCGAGGGCAAGTACAGCGGGCAGGTCGACGCCGCCCAGGAGCAGCTCAAGAACCAGTTCCGCGACCAGCCGCCCCAGTAGCGGCGGCTCCGCGGGGCGCCGGCCCGGCTGACCCCGGCCGGGCCGGGGTCGGTCTCAGTCGCCTGACCCGTCGCCCTACGCGTCGCCCTACGCGTCCGTGCCGTCCGCGCCGCAGTTCTCGCAGGGGCCCGGGCCGGGCCGGTCACGCAGCCGTCCGCACTCCGGGCACACCCGGTCCAGCCAGCAGGCCGGCTCGCCGCCTTCGTCCACGTGATCGGTCACGCGATCGATTCTGCCCGGGCATCGGTGCGGCTGCGAGTAGACACTGTCCACACGCAACTGGCCGCCTCGACGCGCTCGCCCGCGCCTACCTCGGCTTCGCGGTCGCCAACCCCGGCATGTTCGAGCTGATGTCTAGTCACGACCTGCCGGAGGGCCGCGGCGTCGAACTCCGCCGCACCACCCTGCCGCTGTTCCTCACCTTCGTCGGCCTGGTCACCGAGGTGCACCCGCAGTCCGACGATCCGGCCGCCGCCACCGCCGCCCTCTGGTCCAACCTGCACGGCCTCGCCCAACTGCGCACCTGGGGTAGCCTGCGCCTCATCACCGGCGACGACTCCGTCGAGCCACTGCTGCGCGCCACGCTGGACGCCCACCTCGGCCCCTCCGCCCGGTGAACCCGCCACGGCACCACCGGGGGCTCGTCCTGGCCACGAGCATCACCGGCGCCGTCCCGTCCGACCCGTTCAAACACGCTCGGGGAACGGCACTTTCATGATCACTTGGGTGCGCAAGGCGCGGCAGCACAGCCGGGTCGGCCGCAGACCGGTGACACAGCCACACTCAGCGCCCTTGTTGCGGATGGCCGCCCCTGGTACTGGGCCGCAGGGCCCTGCCCTCCTGGCACCGTCCCGGGAGCGGGGAGGCCTGCAGCTCGACTCGAATCCGCCGCTCCCGCCAACGCACTGCGCGACACGGAGGCCTCGCGCAGCACAAGAAGGAGTTCCGGTGGCTCGCCAGGACGACGTCGGCAGGTTCCTGTACTGGTCCGACCGACAGGTGCGCGGTCTGGCCGGCGACAACGGGATCTCGCTCGGGAAGTGGACGCTGACCTCGGTTGGCATGCCGTCATCGGTCGGTGGTGCCCCTGTACCGCAGGTGTCGGCGGCTCCGCCGGCCAAGGAGCCGGACCGCCGGGAGATGGCGATCCGCATCCGCAAGGCCTTGGGCCCGCAGACAGCGGTGACCTTCGACTCGCCGCCGCCCGCCCAGTTCGCCGAAGGCGTCGGCCGAGTCGAGTTCGCGCGCTTCATCGGCGGGCCTGCCCGGGACAAGGGTCTACTGCTTCACACCCGGACCCACAGTTCCAGCGGGCAGCGAGTCGACCTGGTCCTGTTCGGCAGCCTCGACAACACGCCCCACTTCAGAGCGTCCGACGCGCCGGAGAGCGGGTGGTCCTCGTCGGCGTGGTTCGCGGTGTCGAACCTGCTGGAGGCCCGACGCGCTGATCCGGAGTCCTTCTGGGGCGACTCGCAGGCTCTGGCCGTCGAAGCGCTGAAGATCGCCCTGTACCAGGGCAGTTCACGCCCCGATGAAGAGCACGCAGGCCGCCCCTGGACTCGTGGGTTCACCCTCGGCTCCGCAGACCGCTGCGAGTGGTTCGCCGTGATCTACGAGGACATCGTCCTCGACCCCGGGCGCTGGACCTTCCACGATGAGGGGCTGGTCGGCACGGAGCGCATCCTGATCGGCGCCCCGGTCTGGGTCCGCACGGCGAGTCCGGAGTCGCTCATCCGATACGCCGAGCTTCGGCAAGCAGACAACGCTCCGAGACAACGACGCCTCCGGGTCTGGCCGTTCGGGCGCCGCCGCACCACACCCGCCGAGCTCGGCCCGCCCGCGTCGCCGAGATAGCGACGCGGACAGCGGCGCAATGAACCCCGCGACAAGGTCCTCGACCTTTCCGGGGACTCACCTCCGCCCGTCCGCTGCGTTCACTCCGGGAGGACGTCAGGCCGCGGGGACGCTGGTCGCCGCGCGGCTGACCGGACGGGCGGCCGGACCGACGGCCGGTGGGGCTGCCGGCCGGGCCGCCGGTCCGACGTCGGGCGCGCGGCCGGAGTCCGTCGGCCGGCGCTGAGCAACGCCCGTGCCGTCAGACCCCGGTTTGGTTCACACCCCGGTGGCGCCGTCGACGGACTCCCGGAGCAGGTCGGCGTGGCCGTTGTGGCGGGCGTACTCCTCGATCAGATGCACCAGGATCCAGCGCAGCGAGACGCTGTCCGCGCCGATCACCGCGGCGACCTGCGGGGAGAGCGGGCCGGCCGCCTCCAGCGGCTTGTCCGCGGTCAGCTCCCGGCCCCGGTCGACCTCCGTCTGCCAGTCCCGCAGCGCCTCGGCCATCCCGCGCGCCGGGTCCAGCCCGTAGCCGTCGGCGTTGTCCGCGCCGTACACCGGCGGGACGTCCTGCCCGGCGAACACCCGCTGGTACCAGGTGCGTTCGACCTCGGCGAGGTGCTGAACCAGGCCCAGCAGGGTCATCGTGGACGGTGGGACGGACGCCAGTCGCACCTGGTGGTCGTCGAGGCCGTCGGCCTTCCGGGCGAGCGTGGCCCGCTGGAAGTCCAACCAGTTCTCCAGCGTGGTGCGTTCATCGGTGTGCGGGGGCGGGATCGGCCGCCCGTCCGGGGTGTGTGCCATGGCCCCCACCCTGGCACACACCACCGACAGTCCCCCGCGGACTCCGCGACCGTGTCAGTGTGGCGAGCAGCGCGAGCTGCACGGCCGCGCCCACCGCAGGCCCGAGCCACACCCCCGACACCCCCAGCGGCCCGGACAGGGCCGCCGAGGCGGCGAGTTGGGTCCCGAGACCGAGCAGGACGGAGACCACCAGCGGGCGCCCGGCGCCCGCCGCCTGGTGCACTCCGCCGACCGCCACCACCAGCGCGTACGGCAGCAGGTAGAGGGCCGCCGAGCGCAGGAAGCCGACGGACTGCGCGGCCACCGCCCGGTCCTCGGTGAAGAGCGCGGTCAGCGGCACGGCGAGCGTGACGGCGAGCAGCGCCGCCACCCCACCGAGCAGCGCGGCGAGGCGTCCGGTGGCGCGGCGCAGGGTGTGCAGCGCGGCGACCTCTCCCGCACCGGTCAGCCGTGCCGCCTCGATCGCGGCGGCCTGGCGCAGCGCGTAGAAGGCCATGGTGGCGACGAGCAGGACGCGGTAGCCGAGGCCGTAGCCGGCCACCGCCGCGACGCCGAAGCCCGCGACCAGGCCGAGTTGGGCGGTTCCGACGGCCATCCGGGCGGTGAAGTCCAGACCGAACGGTGCGCCCGCGCGCAGGATGTGTACCGCCGCCGCGCCCGCTCCCCCGGTGCCGCCGGGGTCCTGCGGCCGCGGTTCCTCGCGTCTCACCGGCTGCGGATCCGCGTGTGACCCCGGCTGCCGCAGTCGCCGCCCGCGCCGCACTCGCAGGGTGACGGCGAGGGCGATCGCCCGGGAGAGGACCAGGGCCAGGGCGGCGCCCGGCACGCCGAGGGCGGGCAGCGGCCCCGGGCCGAGGATCAGCAGGGGGTCGAGGAGGAGCAGCAGCGCGTTGGAGAGCAGGGCGATCCGCATCGGGGTGCGGGTGTCGCCCGCGCCCTTGAACAGCTCGTCGGCGACGCGCTGGCCGACGAAGAGCGCGAAGGCCGGGAACGCGACGGCGAGGTAACCGGCGGCCTGCTCGGCGGCTTCGCCGTCCAGGAAGGCGCCTGCCAGGCGGTCGCGCAGCAGGAAGCCGGGGACGGCGAGCGCCGCGCTGACAGCGGCACAGAGCCGCCAGGCCGCGCGGGTGGTCCGGGCGGCTTCGGCGTGGTCGCCGGCACCGAGGGCGTGGGAGAGCCTGACGCTGGTGCCGGAGGCGACCACCAGGACCAGGCCGAGCAGCAGGTTCTCGACGGTGCCGGCCAGGGTGACGGCGGCGACCGCGGCCCCGCCGAGACCGGCCACCCAGAGGGCCCCGATCACCGAGGCGATCACCCCGGACAGCAGTTCCGCGTAGACGGGTACCGCCAATGCCGTGAGTCGGCGCAACTGGCCGCGCATGCCCTTCCATACCTTTCTTCGTGGGATCGTTCTGGT
>NZ_LFVW01000047.1:0-8395 GCF_001182915.1 Kitasatospora sp. MY 5-36 | reverse complement strand
CGCCGAGCGGGCGCAGCTGGGCCAGCCCCTCGACGCAGTGGGCGCGGGAGGCGGACGGATCGCCGTCGGCGGCGGCGAGCAGGCCCAGGTGGAGCAGGGCCGTGCCGGCCAGCAGTGCGTCCCCCCGGTGCCGCGCCGCGGTCAGCACCCGGTCCGCCAGCGCGCTGCCGGGACCGGTCCGACCGAGCCGAAGCTCGGCCAGGGCGGCCTCCAACTCGACGCGCAGGGCCGCCGGTTCGTCGTCGGCTTCGCGGAGGAGCTCTGCCGCCCGAGTGAGTGCGGCGAGGGTTCGGGCGGGGTCACGGTCGAACCCGGTCAGGCCCCGCAGTCGCAGGAGTCGGGCCGCCGTGGAGGGGGCATCGGATGTGGTCCGACATCGGTCCGACTCGGCTGAGGCCGCCTCGGTCTCGTCCAGCAGGACAGTCGCCGACTCGTGGTCGCCGTCGAGCAGTCGGGCTTCGGCGCGGATCAGCGCCAGCCGGACGCGCGCCCGCTCGCCGGTGGCACTGGTGGAGCCGAGCAGCGCGGCGTCCCGGTCGGCCCAGGCCGGGCCGAGGCCGACGAGGCGGGCGTGGGCGAGCAACCGCTCCATCAGGTCGAGGGCCTCGGCAGTGAGCCCGTGGCCGGTCAGGGTGTTGACCGCCAAGCGGAGGTTGGCCTCCTCGACGCGCAGGGCGAGCAGGGCTGTCGGCTGGTCACCGGCGGCCAGCCGACGGCCGGCCCCGGCCGCGAGCCGGGCGTAGTAGCGCGCGTGGCGGAGCATGGGGGCGGTGAACCTGCTGTCGGCGGGCCGGGCCTCGGGCAGGCTGTCGAACGGCACATGAAGTCGCGTTTCGGTTGCACCGGCCAATCGGCCGGACGGCCGGTCCTCGAGCGTCAGCGACTGCCGACCGAGCAGGGCTTCGAGCGCCGCAGGGAAGGCGCTCGGCGTGATCCCGGACACCGCCCGAAGTGCCTCGGGTCCGAACCCGCCGACGAACAGCGGCGTGCAGGACAGCAGCCGCGCCTCGTCGGCGCCGAGCGGGCCGCCCCGCCCCGCTGGTCGCCTCGCCGCCCGGCCCGCCGGCGGGACGGCGGGCGAGGCGCAGGGGGCCACCCCGCCGCCCGGAATCCTGCCTCCTGCGGCTCCGTCTCCTCCCGCCCCGCCGAGTGCGGTCAGCACGGTGCCGATGCCCTCCAGTGCCGCCACCCGGGCCGCGACCACCAACGCGCCTGGCAGGCCCAGGAGTTCCACGCAGATCCGGCCTACGGCCTGCTGGTTCCGGGCGGTCACCGTGAAGCACGGGCTCCAGGCCTGTCGGGCGGCCGTGAAGACCTGGACCGAGGGGATGCGGCAGAAGGCGTCCAGGTCGATCGGTGACCAGTCCACGGGAACGGCCAGTGGGTCCACCCGGTACGCCACGTCGGCGCCGGTGGATGGCAGGCGACCGGTCGCGAGCAGCTTCGCCCCACTCGAGGCGCACCGGGCCAGCAGTGCCGGATACTCGTCCGGTTCGATCTGATCGACAGTCAGTAACGAAGCGGGGCAGGGAGTTCCGGTCGTGCCGCCCATCGCTCGGTACTGCTCGGCGACCGAGGACGCCAGCCGGGTCTTGCCGCTGCCCGGAAGGCCGTGCAGCAGCACGCCGGGCACGGTGGGGTCGGCGAGCAGCCGCAGCAGCTCGGCCGTCTCACGTGCCCGCCCGAACAGCTCACCCGCGAAGGCCCGGTGGTCCGCGGGCTCCGGCTGGGGGACGGTGGACTCGAACAAGCTGGTCATGGACGGCTCCAGGGCTGGCTCCACCTACGCGGCGCCCGTGCGCCGGCGGGATCGTCCGTACTGATGCTGGATGTCGGCCGCTGCCGGCGGTATCCCAGAGTTCTGGGATACCGCCGGGGGATCGCGGACCGCGGCGGTGTCCGCCGGGTGTTCGAGGGCGAGGGGCACGGGACTCCGTGGTGTCGTCTCCGCCGGGGCCGGCGGTGCCGCATCGTCCGGCAGGTCTGGTTCCCCTCGGAAAACGCTGCACAAACGATTCGACTGGGCCATCGGTGCTGAACCGCTGCACCGTGGCCGCGTGACCTCGCTCATCCGAACCCGTTCCGGCCTGGATCTCGGCGGCAGGCAAGTGCCGGGTGCCGCAGACCTGAGTCGTCTCCTGGACCTGTCGGCGCACGGCGACGAAGGCGCGTCCGAGGCGCTCCACCGTACGGCTGCCGCACCCGTGTACGGAGTCGCCTTCCACCCGCGGCCTCCGGTGGTCCGGCCCGTGCCGGCGTCCATCCGGGACGGGTGGACCTGCGCGCCGTCGACCGGGAGGCTGTGCGCGTGACCATCGGCCGACAGTTCCCCGCCCGGGAGCGCCCCGCTCCCGCGAGCCCGCCCACCGGGACGCCCGAGTGCGAGGCGTCGCCGTGCGCGGGCGTCTCCACTCCGGAGCCGGCCGAGCCGCACACGGCCCGGTCGGGCCGGAGCCCGCTGCCGGTCATCGCCGCCGTGGTGGTGTGCCGCGCGGGGTTCGCCGCGAGGAGGACCGCAGGATGGTGACCTCATCGGCCGGCCGAGGCCCCGGCCGGCGGATCGGAGCGCGATCCGGAGACCCGGACCCGGCACCCGAGCCGGTGGACCTTGTCGGGCTTCCGACCGGCCGCGTGGCTCAGCGGCTGGGTGTGTCACCCACGACGGTCCGCTCCTGGGAACGCCGCTACGGCATCGGCCCGGCCCATCGGGAGACCGGACACCACCGCCGCTGGAGCCCCCGGGACATCGCCGTCCTGGAGACGATGTGCCGGCTGACGGCACGCGGGGTGCCTCCGGGCGAGGCGGCGAGGGCGGCCCTGGCCGAGCGCGACGTCTCCGTACACGAGGACAGCCCGCGACGCGCTCTCCCCGAGCCGCGAACGGACTCACAGGGCGGCGAGCGGCTCGGGCACGGTCCGGGCGGAAGCCACGCCTCGCGGGTCAGAGCGGTGCGCCCTGAATGCCGGGGCCTGACCCGGGCGGCGGTGCGGCTGGACGGGCCGGAGGTCGCCCGGATCCTGCGGGAAGCGGTGGACGCGCTCGGGGTGGTCGACGCGTGGACGGAGGTCATGATGCCCGCGCTGCGCGCCGCGGGCCGCAGGTGGGCGGCGGACGGCGAGCAGTACGTCGAGGTCGAGCACCTGCTGTCCTGGCACGTCTCCAGCGCTCTGCGGGGCGTGGCCGTCGGCGGGCCCGCCGCCCGCCGGGTGAGGCCCGTCCTCTTGACGGCGACGCCCCTCGAACTGCACACCCTCGCCATCGAGGCCACGGCCGCGGCGCTCACGGAGCGCGGGGTCCCCTTTCGCATACTGGGCGCGGCCGTCCCGCCCCGGGCCCTGCTCGACGCCGTCCACCGGATCGGGCCGTCGGCCGTGATGATCTGGTCCCAGGACCAGCACACCGCGGACCGCGAGCTGGTGCGCAGGGTCGGCGACAGGGTGTGGGGCCCGCGCGGAGCCCGCGGCGGAGCCCTGGTCGTGGCCGCCGGTCCCGGTTGGGCCCGCGACCAGCCCCGGGTCGGCGCAGCCCGCCCCCGCACCCTCGCGGACGCCGTCGACCTCCTGGAGCAGGCCGTCACGGCCTGAAGTCCCACCACCGACACACCGTCCCGTCCCCTGTCCCGGGCCTGCTCGGCGCGCAACGGCCCGGCCGGGCCGAGTCCGAGGCCCGCACCGGCGGGTTCGCGCCCCTGCCACGCGCCGACACCCGACCACCCCGACCGCACTCCTGCGAGGCACCGCCCGTGACCGTCTCCATCGCCCTGTTCACCCAGGACCTGCGGCTGCACGACAACCCGGTCCTGCACGCCGCCCGCGCCGCGGCCGACCAGGTCGTCCCGCTGTTCGTCCTGGACCCCGCCGTCGAGGGCGCCGGGTTCGCCGCGCCCAACCGGCTGGCCTTCCTGGCCGACTGCCTCGCCGACCTGGACGCCTCGCTGCGCCGGATCGGCTCCCGGCTGGTCGTGCGCCGCGGCGAGCCCGCCGAGCAGACCGCCAAGGTGGCCACCGAAGCCGGCGCCGGGACGGTCCACGTCGCCGCGGGCGTCAGCGCCTTCGCCCACCGTCGCGAGGCACGGCTGCGCGCCGTGCTCGGCAACCGCCTGCACGTCCACGACGCCTCCGTGACCGTCCTTCCACCTGGGCGTGTCGCGCCGGCCGGCCGCGACCACTACGCGGTCTTCACCCCGTACCACCGCGCCTGGCGGCAGGCCCCCCACCGCAGCGTCCTGGCCGCGCCCCGGGTGATCCGCACGCCGGACGGCATCGGCAGCGAGAACCTCGTGTTCAGGGGCCCGCTCTCGCCTTCCCTGCCGCACGGTGGCGAGAGAGCGGGCCGGGAACTCCGGCGTCGCTGGGACGTCGACGCGTACGCCGACGTCCATGACGATCTGGCGGCCGACGCCACCTCCCGGCTCTCCCCGTACCTGCACTTCGGCTGCCTGTCCGCCACCGAACTCGTCGAGCGCGCCCTGCGGCACGACGGCGAGGGCGCGCAGGCCTTCGTCCGGCAGCTCGCCTGGCGCGACTTCCACCACCAGGTGCTCGCCGCCCGCCCCGACGCCGCACACCGCGACTACCGCGCCCGGGACGACCGCTGGCACCACGACGAGCACGAGGCCGAGGCCTGGCGGCAGGGCCGCACCGGCTACCCGATCATCGACGCCGGCATGCGCCAGCTCGCCGAAGAGGGCTGGATGCACAACCGCGCCCGCCTGCTGACGGCAAGCTTCCTCACCAAGTCGCTCTACCTCGACTGGCGGATCGGAGTCGCCCACTTCCTCTCCCTGCTCGTCGACGGCGACATCGCCGTCAACCAGCTCAACTGGCAGTGGGTCGCGGGCACCGGCACCGACACCCGCCCCAACCGGGTGCTCAACCCGCTGCGCCAGGCCGACCGCTACGACCCCACGGGCGACTACGTACGCCGATGGGTGCCCGAACTGGCCCACCTGCCAGGGCCGTCCGTCCACCGCCCCTGGCTCCTCGACGGAGACTACCCGCCCCCGATCGTCGCGCCCGAGGACCTCACGGCCCGGTTCCAGCACGGCCGGCCGGTCCTCCGCGCGGGCGAACGCCAGGACCGGCCGCCGGGCCCGCCGGTCCACCCGGTCGCGGGCTCCGGAAGCAAGGCGGGATCCTGGTCCCGTCGGTCCGGGCACCGGCCGGACCCGACACCCTTGACGTCGGACGAGGAGCCGAGATGAACGCCTTGCGCCCCGACTCGAAGCGCTGCCTGGTGACCGGCGCGAGCGGCTACATCGGCGGCCGTCTGGTGCCCGAACTGCTCGCGCGCGGGCACTCCGTGCGTTGCCTGGTGCGCGACCCCGACCGGCTGCGGGACCAGCCGTGGCGGGCCGACGTCGACGTCGTCCCCGGCGACGTGACCCGGCCCGAAACCCTCACGGCGGCCCTCGACGGCGTCGACGCCGCCTACTACCTCGTGCACTCCCTCGGCACCGGACCCTCCTTCGAGACCACCGACCGGGAAGCCGCGCGAGCCTTCGGGGCCGCCGCCGCGGCCGCCGGCGTCACCCGGATCGTCTACCTCGGCGGCCTCGTGCCCACCGCGGTGCCGGAAGCGGACCTGTCACCCCACCTGAGGTCCCGCGCCGAGGTCGGACGCATCCTGCGCTCCAGCGGCGTCCCGACCGCCGAGCTGCGCGCCGCCGTGATCATCGGCTCCGGCAGCGCCTCCTTCGAAATGCTCCGCTACCTCACCGAACGCCTGCCCGCGATGGTCACCCCTCGCTGGGTGTCGACCCGTATCCAGCCCATCGCCGTCCGCGACGTCCTGGGCTACCTCGCCGCCGCCGCCGATCTGCCACCCGAGGTGAACCGCACCTTCGACATCGGCGGCCCCGACGTCCTCGACTACCGGCAGATGATGCGGCGCTACGCCCGCGCGGCCGGACTGCGCCGCCGCCTCATCGTCCCCGTGCCCGTCCTCACGCCCCGCCTCTCCAGCCACTGGGTCGGCCTGGTGGCCCCGGTGCCGAACTCCATCGCCCGCCCCCTGGTCGAGTCCCTGCGCCACGAGGTCGTCTGCGGCGAGCACGACATCGCCGGGTGGGTTCCGGACCCGCCGAACGGACTGACCGGCTTCGACCAGGCCGTCACGCTCGCCCTGCGCCGCATCAAGGACGCCGACGTCGCCACCCGCTGGTCCTCCGCCTCCCTGCCCGGCGCCCCCAGCGACCCCCTGCCCACGGACCCCGACTGGGCCGGCGGCAGCCTCTACCAGGACATCCGGGAACGCACCGTCACCGCGCCGGTCACCGCCGTCTGGCGGGTCATCGAAGGCATCGGCGGTGACAACGGCTGGTACTCCTTCCCCCTCGCCTGGGCCCTGCGCGGCTGGCTCGACCGCGCGGTCGGCGGCGTCGGACTGCGCCGGGGCCGCCGTGACCCGGCCCGGTTGCGGGTCGGGGACTCCCTCGACTTCTGGCGGGTGGAGGAGATCGAACCCGGTCGGCTGCTCCGCCTGAGGGCCGAGATGCGCCTACCAGGGCTTGCCTGGCTCGAACTCTCCGTCACACCCGAGGGCGAGCGCGGGGCGCGCTACCGGCAGCGGGCCCTGTTCCACCCGCACGGCCTGGCCGGACACGCCTACTGGTGGGCCATCGCCCCGTTCCACAGCGCCGTCTTCGGAGGCATGGCCCGCAACATCACGGAACGCGCCCTCCGCGCCGATTGAACGGCTCTCCACCAGTCCTCGACCAGCCGCACGGCGGTCGAACCGGCCGGACGCCGGGACGCTGTAGGGGCCCCGGGCCCCGGGCGGCGGGCGTCGGACGGGCGTCACATCCGGCGGACGCGCAGGACGCTGGTCAGCATCGGGAGGGTGAACTCGCCGTCGCCGGTCTCCGGTCGGGCGGCGAGGTAGGTGCGGGTCGCCTCCAGGAGGGCCTCGCGTTCCTGCTCGGGCATGACCAGGACGCCGGCCTTGGTGGCGAGGGTCGAGACGAGGGAGTCGGCGGTGCGCCGCTGGCCGTGGGGGAACTCCGCCTGCTCGGGTGAGTCGAACCAGGCGTCGGCGCCGCCCGACGCGGGCAGGTGCATCCGGGCCGTCTCGGTGCGCCAGCTGCCGGGCACGTCGCGCGGGCCGATGGCGGCGGGGCCGGTGACCCTGGCGAGGCCGGCCACCCAGTCGACGCCGTCGTCGAAGACGTTCCACAGGCCGGCCAGGACGCCGCCGGGCGCGAGGACCCTGGCGATCTCGGGCCCCGCGGCGGCCATGTCGAACCAGTGCATGGCGTTGCCGGACACCACGGCGTCGACCGACCCGTCCGGCAGCGGGATCGCCTCGGCGCTCCCCTCCAGCGCGCGGACGTCCGGCAGTGTGCCGCGCAGTTCGGCCAGCATCGCCGGGTCGGGTTCGACCGCGACGACCTGGTGGCCCAGCGCGACCAGCGTGGCGGTGAGCTTGCCCGTTCCGGCGCCGAGGTCGAGCACCCGTGGGCCGGGCGCGGCTTCGAGCGCCCAGTGCACCGCGGCGTGCGCGTAGTCCGGGCGGTGCTCGGCGTAGGCGACCGCTGCCCGGCCGAACGACGAGCCATGCAGCCGTCGTTCGGCCTGCGCCGGCACCTGTCCGGTGGGCGCGTGGCCGCGGGTGTCGTCCCGGTGGTGCTCGGTGCTGTGGTCGGTCCCCGTCATCGTGGCTCCTCGTGGTCGGCGGGCTGTGCCGGGTGCACAGCGCGCGGGCGTCCGCCCGGGGTCGACCGGCCCCGGGGGCGCGAGCTATCGGTTCGATGTATCGGATCGATATATCGGGAGGGTAGGCGCTGCCGCCTTCCGGGACAAGGGACGAGGGACTAGGCCCACGTCCGCTGACCGGGGATCAGAACGGACGTACGGTCCGGTGATCGCTACCCTGACGCGGTGACGATCGAGCTGCGCGTGCTGTCCACGGTCTCCTGCCGGGGTGAGGAGGTCACCGCGCCCGGGCTGCGGGGGCTGCTCGCCCTGTTGGCCGGGGAGGTGCGGGCCGGGTGCGGCCGGGGGCGGCTGGTGGACGGGCTGTGGCCGGAGGAGCGGCCCGAGCGGCCGGAGAAGGCGTTGCAGGTGCTGGTGTCGCGGGCCCGGGCGAAGTTCGGGGCGGAGCTGATCGTCAGCACGCCGACCGGGTACCGGCTGGGGCTCGGGGAGGAACGGGTGGACGCCTCGGCGGTGCTGCTGCACGCCGCCGCCTGCGCCGAGAAGACTCGGGCCGGGGACCACGCCGGGGCGCTCGCCGAGGCCGAGGCGGGGCTGGAGCTCTGGGACGGGGACACCGCGCCCGCGGAGCCCGAGGGGACGGATCCGGTGTCCGCGCTGCGCGCCGAACGGGCCCGCACCCACCGGGTGTTGCGGCGGGCCCGGGCGCTCGCGCTGGCGCGCACCGGGCGGCACGCGACGG
>NZ_LFVW01000483.1:0-6788 GCF_001182915.1 Kitasatospora sp. MY 5-36 | reverse complement strand
GCCCGGGGCGCCGGGTCAGGTGATGGAGGCTCCCGAGTCGATGCTGATGACCTGGCCGGTCATGCAGTCCTGGTCGAGGAACAGCGTGATCGAGCGGGCGACCTCGCGCGGGGTGACGAACCGGGGCACCGGGACCTTCTCCCGCATGCCCGCCACCACGTGCTCGGGCAGGGTGTCCGTCATGCCGGTGATCATGAAGCCGGGCGACAGGGCGTTGACGGTCACCCCCCGGCGGCCGCACTCCGCCGCGAGCGTGCGGGTCAGCCCGATCAGGCCGGCCTTGGACGCCGAGTAGGCGGTCTGCCCGGCGGTGGCGATCAGCGCCGACGGGGAGACGATGTTCACCACCCGTCCCCAGCGGGCGCGCAGCATCGCCGGCACGCACGCCCTGGCGGTGTGGAAGGAGCCGACGAGGTTCGTGTCGATCACCTGCCGCCACTCGGCGGGGTTCTGCATCGCCATCAGCGCGTCCTTGCGGACCGCCCCGTTGTTGACGAGCACGTCCACCGGCCCCAGCGCGGCCTTGACCTGCTCGTACATCGCGGTGACCGCGTCCCAGTCGGCGACCGAGCCGCTCACCAGCACGTGGTCGTTGACCAGCTGGGCGGCGACCTTCTCCGCCCCGGCCCGGGAGCTGTTGTAGTGCACCGCGACCCGGCAGCCCGCCGCGTCCAGCGCCAGCGCCAGCTCGCTGCCCAGCCCCCCGGAGGCGCCGGTGACCAGCGCCACCGGGGAGTCGGGCCTGGCGCCGAAGGCGTCCTTGCCGCTCACCGCGCCACCCCTCCCCACGTCAGCAGGACCGAGCCCCACGTCATGCCCGCGCCGAACCCGGCCAAAAGCACCGTGTCGCCGTCCTTGACCCGACCCGAGTCCAGGGCCTCCGCCAGCGCGATCGGGATCGACGCCGACGCGGTGTTCCCGTAGCGCTCCAGGTTCGTCACCAGCCGGTCCGCGGGGATCCCCGTGTGGGAGAGCACCGAGTTGATGATCCGGATGTTCGCCTGGTGCGGGATGACGTGGTCGACGTCCTGCGGTGTGATCTTCGCCTGCTCCAGCGTCTCGCGGATCGTGCGCACCGTGTAGCGCACGGCGTTCAGGTAGATCTCGTTGCCGTTGATCTGCGCGTAGTGCAGGCCCTCGGCGACGGTCCGCTCGGTGGTGGGCATCCGCGAGCCCCCGGCCAGGACCTTCAGGCTGTTCTTGCACGAGCCGTCCGCGCCCAGGTTCCACGCCCGGATGCGGTCCACCGCGCCCGGCCGCAGGACCACCGCTCCCGCGCCGTCGCCGACCAGGATCGACAGGTCCCGGTCCCGCGGGTTCGCGGTCAGCGTGTGGGTGTCCGAGCCGATCAGCAGGATCGGGCGCGGGTCCATGCGCAGCAGGCCCGCCGCGGTCACCAGCCCGTACACGAAGCCGGCGCACTCGGAGTTCACGTCGTGGGCGCTGCCCGCGATGCCCAGCTCGTCGTGGACGAACGCCGACGTCGCCGGCGAGGGCTGCTCCGGGGTCGCCGTCGCCACGATCAGGTGCGCGATGTCCGCGCCCGTCAGGCCCGCGCGTTCCAGGGCCCGGCGCCCGGCCTCCACGGCCATCGACGCCGTGGTCTGCCCCGGGCCCACCGCCCTGCGCTCACGGATCCCGCACCGCGAGACGATCCAGTGCTCGTCCACGCCGAAACGCTCCGCGAGCTCGGCACTGGTCACCACCCGTTCGGGCACCGACATGCCCCAGCCGGTGACGTCGAAACCGCTCACCACCCGACCCCTCTCCTCGTCCGCCCGCCCGCGCCGGGTTCTCAGTTGGCCTCGGCCGGCACGAGCGCCAGGATCCGCTCGTGGACCACCCGCAGCGTCGTCGTGTCGTCGATGTCCGCGAACAGCGACTCGTCCGCCGGGATGTGCGGGTACTGGTTCTGGAAGCCGTACAGCCACTCCATCAGGTCCAGCGAGTCGACGTCCGCGATGTGCTGCAGCGCGGCGTCCGCGTCGATCTCCTGCGCACCGGAGACCGCCTGGAGCTGCTGGGCCAGGTCCTCGATCGTGGGAATCTGAGACATCAGTGATCGTTCCTCTCCTCGCCCACCCCCGTTTCCCGGGTGATGGGCACGTCAACGCGTCGAATGAACATGCCAGGAACAACCGCCGCCACCCCGCCCCGCACCCGTACCCCGACCACCCCGCCCACCGGCCGGCCGACAAACGCGGACGGGCGGGCAGGCGGACTGACGGACGAACGGACACGAGCGGGCCGGCAGACGGGCAGACGGAACCGGGCGCCTCGGCGACACCCCGCACAGGGCCCGGGCGAACCCGCACAGGGCCCGGGTGAACCCGTACAGGGCCCGGGTGAACCCGCACAGGGCTCAGGTGAACCCGTACCCGCGGACCCGCACCGCTCCGGAGAACCCTCCCGGCCACCCGCACCACCACCCCCGCCACCCCCGGCCGACCGGCCGGCCGGCCCCCGGACACGCGCCCCCGCACCCCGCCCCCGGGAACACACCACACACGGCACCGAGGGGACGGACGAACGAACGGACACACGGCCACAAGGAACGGACGGACGGACGGACAACAAGCAGGCGGAACAGGCGGAACGACGGGCGGAACGGGTGGGACAGCCGGCGGGAGAACCCTCCGGAACAACACGGCACGACCCCCCGGGAACAGCGGTCGACACCACCCGGGAACCGAAGCACCCCCCGCGACAGGCCGTGGGGGCCGCGTGTCTTGCCGAAACCGCATGAAACCCGCCCCCACGCAACCGGCCCGCAACCCACCCACCCCCCGCCCCCTTGCGCACCGCTTGCGAGACACACGCTTACCTGACCCACAACACACCGCACCCGCACGCACACCACCCCGAGCCCCGCCCCCGCACCACCCCGCCGTACCGGCCCGCACGGCGACCACCGCGCAACACCGGCCCGGCACCGCACCAGGCGCCACCGACCACCCGGCCGGACACCGCACCCGCCCGCCCCGGACGGCACCAACCAACCGGGGAAGCAGCCGAGTTCAGCCGGAACCACCGCCGCACACCGGACGGCACCCAGCCGCCCTGAACGACGGCCGGCCCAGCACCACACCACGCGGCACCGAACGGCCCGACCGTTCTCCCGGACGGCACCAACCACCCGGGACAGCGGCCGAGTTCAGCAAGACCACCGTCGGACACCGGACGGCACCCAGCCGCCCGCCGCCGGCACCAGGACAGCGGCCGGGCCTGTCACCCCGGCCCGCACCGGGCCGACCACCACGGAAACGGCCCGACCGGGCCGCCCACCCGCCCACCCCGCACCGGCCGACCCACCGCCGTCCGACAACCCCACACACCCACAACCGTCAACCGAGGGGCCCCATCCCATGACCACCGTCGAAGCCCGCACCATCAACCCCGACGTCGAGGCCATCCGCCACCACTACGAGGTCCCCAACGAGCTCTACCGACTCATCCTCGGCCCCACCATGATGTACTCCGGCGGCTACTGGGAGGACGGCGAGGACCTCGTCGCCGTCCTCGACGAGGCCCAGGAACGCAAACTCGACGCCTTCACCGACCTCGCCCGCGCCGCCCACACCGACACCGTCCTGGACATCGGCTGCGGCTGGGGCACCATGCTCAACCGCCTCACCACCGTCCACGGCGTCAAGAAGGCCGTCGGCGTCACCCTCTCCCGCACCCAGGCCGACTTCGTCGACGCCCTGAACAACCCCGCCATCGAAGCCCGCGTCGAAAGCTGGGAAGACCACCGCCTCGCCGACGGCCAGGCCCCCTACGACGCCGCGTTCTGCATCAACGCCCTCGAACACTTCGTCCTGTCCTCCCTCACCCCCAAAGAGCGCACCCAGCGCTACCGCGTCTTCTTCAAGCAGGTCCACTCCCTCCTCAAGCCCGGCGCCCGCTTCGTCCTGCACACCATGACCGTCGAGAACCCCCCACTGCGCCGCCAGCTCCTCGACGACCTCAAATTCCTCCAGCGCGAAGAGTTCGAAGGCTGCCACATCCCCCGCCTGCCCGAACTCGCCGCCGGCCTCGACGGCCTCTTCGAGGTCACCGAGATCCGCAACGAACCCGAGTCCTTCGCCCGCGCCTGCCGCGCCTGGCTCCAACTCCTCGCCGCCCGCCGCGACGAAGCCGTCACCATGACCGACGAGACCACCGTCGCCCGCTTCGAGCGCTACCTCGACATCTTCGCCTACCCCCTCGAAGACCACATCTTCAACAACTTCCGCGTCACCCTCACCCGCCGCGCCTGACCCCCGGGCCCACCCAGGACACCCGAGACAAGGACACCGACGCCATGACCACCACCCCCGCCCCCAACCGCACCACCAACACCACCACCACCGGCACCGGCACACCCACCGACGCCAGCACCGGCACAGCCCCGGCGGCGGGGGTGGCCCCCACCCCCACCACCAACACCAACGCGGGCACCAACACCGCGGGCACCGGCACCGGTAGGGCCGGCACCGGTAAGGCCGGCACCGGTACGGCC
Source organism: Kitasatospora sp. MY 5-36 (assembly GCF_001182915.1). Lineage (NCBI taxonomy): Bacteria > Bacillati > Actinomycetota > Actinomycetes > Kitasatosporales > Streptomycetaceae > Kitasatospora > Kitasatospora sp. MY 5-36. The sequence goes on along the minus strand of NZ_LFVW01000483.1, from coordinate 2,287 downwards.
ACCAACACGGGAACCGGCAAGGCCGGCACCGGTACGGGCACCACCACCGGAAGCGGCAGCAGCACGGCCACCGGTACGGCCACCGGCAGCGGCACGGCCACCGGTACGGGAACCAGCACGGGCACGACCGGCAGTGCCTCCGCCTCCGGCACGGGCGCGGCCGCCTCCGGCACGGGCGCCACCACGACCGCCCCCCGCACCCCGCCCCGCACCACCGGCACGGGCACCCGTACGGCCACCGCCGCGGCCATCACCGCCGCCACCGCCACCGCCACCGCCGGCACCGAGCACGCCACCGCCCCCCACCCCACCGGCGACCTCGCCGTCCGCCACCTCAAAGTCGCCGTCATCGGCGCCGGCATCTCCGGCCTCGGCACCGCCATCGGCCTCCTCAAAGCCGGCATCGACGACTTCCTCGTCTTCGAACGCGCCACCGACCTCGGCGGCACCTGGCGCGACAACACCTACCCCGGCTGCGCCTGCGACGTCCAGGCCCACCTCTACTCCTACTCCTTCGCCCGCAACCCCGACTGGAAATCCACCTTCGCCACCCAGGCCGAAGTCCACGCCTACCTCAAGGACTGCGCCACCCGACACGGCGTCGACCCCCACCTGCGCTACGACCACGAACTCCTCGACGCCACCTGGAACGACACCCACCACCACTGGGACATCCGCACCAAACACGGCCGCTACACCGCCCAGGCCCTCATCACCGGCACCGGCTACCTCTCCGACCCCGCCATCCCGAACATCCCCGGCCTCGACACCTTCACCGGAACCGTCTTCCACTCCTCACGCTGGAACCACGACCACGACCTGACCGGCCGCGACGTCGCCGTCATCGGCACCGGCGCCTCCGCCATCCAGTTCGTCCCCGCCATCCAACCCGACGTCAACCGCCTCGACCTCTACCAGCGCACACCCCCCTGGGTCGCCGCCAAACCCGACAAGCCCAACACCCCCCGCCACACCTGGATGCTCCGCCACCTCCCCGGCTACCAGCGCTTCCGCCGCACCTTCAACAAACACGGCCGCGAAATCGTCGCGTTCTTCATGTCCCGCCCCTCCCGCACCACCGGCATGAAGAACATGGCCGCCGGCCACCTCAAGAAATCCGTCACCGACCCCACCCTGCGCGCACGCCTCACCCCCGACTACACCGTCGGCTGCAAACGCCTCCTCTTCTCCAACACCTGGTACCCCGCCATCCAACAACCCAACGTCGACATCGTCTCCGACACCATCACCCACATCGGCCCCACCCACATCACCACCACCGACGGCACCACCCGCCACATCGACACCATCATCCTCGCCACCGGCTTCACCGCCACCGACCGCCCCGTCGCCCACCTCATCCACGGCCGAAACGGCCACACCCTCGCCGACACCTGGAACCGCGACGGCATGACCGCCCACCGCGGCACCACCATCCACGGCTTCCCCAACCTCTTCATGCTCCTCGGCCCCAACACCACCCTCGGCCACTCCTCCCAAACCGTCATGATCGAAGCCCAGATCACCTACATCCTCGCCGCCCTCAAAACCCTCCACACCCACCACCTCACCACCCTCGACGTCCACCCCCACGCCCAAACCACCTACAACAACACCCTCCAAAACCGCCTCAAAAACACCGTCTGGAACACCGGCGGCTGCACCAGCTGGTACACCGACACCAAAGGCAACAACCCCTCCATCTGGCCCACCTACACCTGGCGCTTCCGCCACCAAACCCGCACCTTCGACCTCACCAACTACCAAACCACCACCCACACCAACCACACCCCCAACCCCTAACCCACCACCCACACACCCGGCACCCACGCACCCGCGCACCCGCGCACCCGCGCACGCCAACGGCCCACACGCGCCCACACCCGCACGCACGCGCCCACGGCCCGAACAAGGACGAGGACACACCAACAAGGCCAACAGGCACCGGGACACGGACAAGGCCAACGGACAACGGGGCAAGGACACGCGGACAGGGACAACCGGCACCGGGAACAAGAACAACGGGCAACGGACAACGAGCAAGGGGACAAGGGGACAACGGACAGGCCGGCCCACACCACGGACCGGCCACCCACCCCACAGCACCACGGCACACAACACGGGCACCAGGCACCAGGCACCAGGCACCAGGCACCAGCAGAAGCCAGCCCGGCCAGGACCGACGAAGCCAACGCGGTGAGACCCGAAGACCGGCAGGAACACCCAGCACGGCCAGCTGAAGCACAACAGCAACAAAGCCGGCCCCGCACCACCACAACCAGTACAA
>NZ_LFVW01000482.1:0-370 GCF_001182915.1 Kitasatospora sp. MY 5-36 | reverse complement strand
CCGGCCCACACCACGGACCGGCCACCCACCCCACAACAACACACAGCCCACGGCACGGGCACCGGGCACCGGGCAGCGGCAAAAGCCAGCACGGCCAGGACCAACGAAGCCAAATGCGGTGAGGACCCGAAGACCGGCAGGAACACCCAGCACGGCAAGACCGAGAAGGCCGATGTGCTCGGAACGACGGGACCCGCAGGAACAACCGGCGACACCCGCAAGACCAGGGCACCAGGACCAGTACCGACAGCAGGAACAGTCGGCAAGGACCAGAGCGCTGGGAGCGGTCGGCACGGGCCAGCAGGAACGGCAGGCAAGGCCAGGGCGATCAGATCAACAGGGAACCGGCCGGCAGAACCCGAAGACCAGC
>NZ_LFVW01000481.1:0-551 GCF_001182915.1 Kitasatospora sp. MY 5-36 | reverse complement strand
AGGACCGGCAGGAACCACCGGCGACACCCGCAAAATCAGGACACCAGGACCAGTACCGACAACAGGAACAGCCGGCAAGGACCAGAGCGCTGGAAACGGTCGGCACGGGCCAGCAGGAACGGCACAGCAGGAGAGCCGGTACAGCCACTACGGCCGGACCAACAAGACCGGCCGGCAGAACCGGAAGACCAGTACGGCCCGAACCGACGAAGCCCGTGCACTGGCAACAACGACGCCAGTAGAAGCAGTCGACAGGAACAACCGGTACGACCACTGCGGTGAAACCGGCAGAAGCGGCCAGTACGACCGGCTGGAGCAGGACAGCAAGAGCGAAACGGCAGAGCCAGCAGGGCCGGCAGCCCCAGCAGGAACCAGTACGGACGGACGCCGTCGCAGTACAGCAACACCGGAGAAACCGACAGGGGGCCGGACAGGACCGGCAGGCAGGCAGGCAAGACCGAGGTCCCATACCAGCATCAACAAGCCCGAAACGAACGGGACTTCACTTCGCCGACCGGCCCCATGGCCCGGTCGGTCACCCCTCTCCCGCC
>NZ_LFVW01000480.1:0-295 GCF_001182915.1 Kitasatospora sp. MY 5-36 | reverse complement strand
TAGAAGCAGTCGGCAGGAGCAACCGGTACGACCACCGCGGTGAAACCGGCAGAAGCGGCCCGTGCAGCGAGAACGATAGGACCGGCAGGAACAGCCAGCACGGCCAGTACGGCCAGCGAACAGGCAGCGCCGGGACAACCGGGCCAGCAGCGCCAACCGGGCAGCCGGGCAGCCGGGCAGCCGCCAAGACCGGGCCGGTAAGGCCAGCAGGACCGGTAGCCCCAGCAGGAACCAGCACGGACACAAGCACTCGCAGCACGGCAAGACCGAAAAGGGCTGGCCCACCCGGGCGACA
>NZ_LFVW01000479.1:0-930 GCF_001182915.1 Kitasatospora sp. MY 5-36 | reverse complement strand
GGACAACCGGGCCAGCAGCGCCAACCGGGCAGCCGCCAGGACCAAGCCGGTGACGCCGACAAGGCCGGTAACACCAGCAGGAACCAGCACGGACGCAAGCACTCGCAGCACGGCACGACCGACCGGAAGGGCCGGTCCACCTGGGCGACGGGACCGGCAGGAACCACCGGCGACACCCGCAAAACGAGGACACCAGGACCAGTACCCGACAGCAGGAACGGCTCATAAGGCTAGGGCCATCAGATCAACAGGGAACCGGCCGGCAGAACCGAAAAGACCAGCACAACCGGAACCGATGAAGCCGTGCACTGGCAACGACGGGGCCGGTAAAAGCAGTCGGCAGGAGCAACCGGTACAACCACTGCGGTGAGACCGGCAGAAGCGGCCAGTACGACCGGCTGGAGCAGGACAGCAAGAGCGGAACGGCAGAGCCAGCAAGGCCGGTAGCCCCGGCAGGAACCAGTACGGACGGGCGCCGTCGCAGGACAGCAACACCAGAGGAACCGACAGGGGGCCGGACAGGACCGGCAGGCAAGAAACCAAGGTCCCGCACCAGCATCAACAAGCCCAACACGAAGGGGACTTCACTCCCCCGCCCGCCCCAAGAGCCGGCCCGACACCCCTCTCCCGCACCACCCCGGACCAACGGGGCCCCCGCTACCGGCCCCGCCCGAAATCACCACCCCGCACACCCGAACACCACCAGGCCGCCGACAGAACCACCCCGGGCACCACCCCGGACAGCCACAACCAACCCGCCATGAACGGGACTTCAGGAATCACTCGCCCGGGACGCCGCCCCCGAAGCCCCGCACCACCGGACAGCAACCACCCGGGACCAGCCGCGAACCGAAGACCGGCAACCAGACCGACCACGGCCAGGACCCCGACAACCACCCGCACCACCGCCCGGCCGGAACGCCACCACCA
>NZ_LFVW01000478.1:0-9046 GCF_001182915.1 Kitasatospora sp. MY 5-36 | reverse complement strand
CGCCCGTCCCGGCCGACGCGGCCCGGACCGCGCCGCGCCCGATGGCCGAGCTCCCGCCCGCCGAGGAGCGGCCCGCACCCGAGCAGCCGTCGGCCCCGACCGGCGAGCTGGCCAACACCCGTCGGCTGCTGGTCTGGCCCGAGCCCGACCCGGCCACCAAGCAGGCCCTCCAGGCGCGCGGCTACCTGCCGGTGATCGTCCGCTCCCGCGAGGAGGTGGACGCCCAGGTCCCCGGCTTCCCCGCCGCCCTCTTCGTCGACCCGCTGACCGGCCCGATCACCCGCACCGCGCTCCAGTCACTGCGCACCGCGGCGCTGAACCGCAGGGTCCCGGTGCTGGTCACCGCCGGCCTCGGCCAGGCCACCCGGGACGCCGCGTACGGGGCCGACCCGGCCGTCCTGCTGCGCGCCCTCGCACCGCGCGACGGCGAGCAGCACGCCCCGCGGGTGCTGCTGGTCGAGGGCGACCCGGACATCGCCGCCGCCATGATCAGCAGCCTGGAGCGGCGCGGCATGCACGTCGAGCACGCGGTGGACGAGAACGACGCGGTGGCCCGGGCCAGCAGCGTGCAGCCCAACCTGGTGGTGATGGACCTGCTGCAGATCCGCCGCCGCCGGGTCGGCCTGCTGGACTGGCTGCGCGCCAACGACCGGCTGCACCGCACCCCGCTGGTGGTCTACACCTCGGTGGACCTCGACCCGCGCGAACTGCCCCGGCTGCGCACCGGCGAGACGGTGCTGTTCCTCGCCGAGCGCTCGACCAGCGAGGACGTCCAGTCCCGGATCGTCGACCTGCTCGGGCGGATCGGCGCGATGGGCGAGGCGGGCGTCGCCGCCGCCGGCTGAGGCACGCCGCACACGTGGAAGGGCCGGCCGCCCCCGTTCGTACGGGGGCGGCCGGCCCTTCGCGCGGTCACTCCTTGCCGAGCACCGTGACGTCCAGCTCCTCGGCCGCGTAACTGGCCCGGATCACCTTCTTGTCGAACTTGCCGACCGAGGTCTTCGGCACCGACTCCACGATCGACCAGCGCTCCGGCAGCTGCCAGGAGGCGATCCGCTCGCCCAGGAAGGCCCGCAGCTCCTTCAGCCCCGCGGTCGCGCCCGGGCGCAGCACCACGGTGGCCAGCGGGCGCTCGCCCCACTTCTCGTCCGGGACGGCGACCACGGCGGCCTCGGCCACGTCGGGGTGGGCCATCAGGGCGTTCTCCAGCTCGACCGAGGAGATCCACTCGCCGCCGGACTTGATGACGTCCTTGGCCCGGTCGGTGAGGGTCAGGTAGCCGTCGGCGGTGATGGTGCCGACATCGCCGGTGCGCAGCCAGCCGTCCTCGGAGAACTTGTCGTCCGGGCGGACCGGGTCCTGGCCGGCGCCGCCGTAGTACGCCCCGGCGATCCACGGGCCGCGCACCTCCAGCTCGCCCGCCGAGACGCCGTCGTGCGGCATCCGCTCGCCGCCCGGGCCGATCAGCCGGGCCTCGACGGAGGCCGGGAAGATGCCCTGGGTGATCCGGTACGGCCACTCCTGCTCGGGGGTGAGGCCGCCCGGCGGCTGGGCGAAGGAGCCGAGCGGGGAGGTCTCGGTCATGCCCCAGGCGTGCAGCACCCGGATGCCGTGGCGCTCCTCGTAGGCCTTCATCAGGGAGGGCGGACAGGCGCTGCCGCCGATGACCACCATGCGCAGGCTGGAGGTGTCGTAGTCGCCGGCGTCGAGCTCGCCCAGCAGGCCGGCCCAGATGGTGGGGACGGCGGCGCTGACGGTCGGGCGGACGGCCGCGATCATCTCGGCCATCGGCTTGGGCTGGAGGAAACGATCCGGCATGAGCAGGTTGGCGCCGGACATGAAGGCCGCGTGCGGGATGCCCCAGGCCTGGACGTGGAACATCGGGACCACCGGCAGCGCGGTGTCGCTCGGGGTGAAGGCGAAGTTGTCGCCGGTGTTGACCTGGAGGCAGTGCAGGTAGACCGAGCGGTGGCTGTAGAGCACGCCCTTCGGGTCCCCGGTGGTGCCGGAGGTGTAGCAGAGGACGGCGGCCTGCCGCTCGTCGATGTCGCGCTGCCACGGGTACTCGGTGGGCCGGCCGGCGATCAGCTCCTTGTAGTCGTGCACGCCGCCCGCGAAGCCGGCCAGCACCGAGCGGTCGCCGGGGCCGCTGACCACGATGTGCCTGAGGGTCGGCGCGAGGTCCGGCAGGACGGCGGCGAGCAGCGGCAGGACGCTGCCGTTGACGATGATCACGCGGTCGGCGGCGTGGTTGACGATGAACGACAGCTGCTGGGACGGCAGCCGCAGGTTCAGCGTGTGCAGCACGGAGCCCGCCGAGGGGACGGCGAGGTACGCCTCCAGGTGCTCGGCGTTGTTCCACATCAGCGTCGCTATGACGCTCTCCTCGGTGCACCCGAGCTCGTCGCGCAGCGCCCAGGCGAGCTGGGCGGCGCGGGCGCCGACCTCGGCGTAGGTCCGGACGACCGGGCCGGTGCCGTCCCAGGTGGTCACGGTCGAACGGCCGTGGACCGTGGACCCGTGCTCCAGGATTCGGGCGACGGTGAGCGGAACGTCCTGCATCGTGCTGAACACGGGTCCTCCTTGACCTGGCGGCACTGGGGGCTGCGCTCGCGGCACCTACCGGGCGGTAATGCGCGCGGACGTGCCCGATTGTGCCGCTCCCACCCCCTGCTGTCAGTATCCCGGCCCCGTTGCGCGGATCACGGATTCGTCCCGGTTCCGCCCCCGGCCCGCTCCCCGCCCTGGGCGGGGAGTGGGCCGGTGATCGGCGGCGGGCCTCAGCGGGCGGTCGGGCCGTCCACGTGGTTGCGGTCCACGGTGAGGGTGGCGCCGCCGAAGGTCTCCTCGACGTTGCCGTGGTACTGGTGGACGCGCTGATGGAAGGTCCAGAGGTCGGGGGCCAGGGCGCCGGAGCCGTCGGTGTCGGCCTGGCCGTCCCAGCGGGCGTACCAGAGCGCGTCGGGCATCGGGGAGCCGCCGGCCCGGGCGGCGGCGGCGAGGTCCGCGATGCCGGAGTCGAGGCTGGAGTAGAAGCCGGAGCGGTAGCCGGCGGCGTGCAGGCCCGCCGTCCAGCCGAGGGTGAAGTCGACCACGGCCTGGCCGCAGGCCGGGTCGCGCAAGGGATAGGCCTCGATGTCCAGGTAGACCGGGCTGCCCTTGGCGAAGCCGAGCGCTCGCAGGGACCGGGCGGCCTCGTCCGCCTCCTCCCGGCCCTGCTCGACGGCCTTCCCCGGGTCGATCCGCTTGGGCTTGTGGCCCGGGTCGGCGCACGGCGCCTGCAGTCCGACGTGCACCGGCAGGAACCGCCAGCCCAGCGCCCGCACCTGGCGCACCCACTCGGCGGTGAGCCGCGGCTGGCCGCAGCCGCGCTGGGAGCCGCTGGTGTAGACGCCGAGCGCCCCGTACGGGGAGGCGTCGCGCCAGGCCTTCAGGGTGTCGAGCGGCGGTGCGGTGCAGGCGTCGAAGGCGGGGCCGCTCCAGGTGTCGCGGGCCCGGGGCGGGCCGGACCGGTCGGGCAGCCTGACGGCCCGGATGCGGGGGGCGGCGCCGGCGGCCGGGGTGACGGCTTCGGCGTTCACGACCGTCCCGTCGGTGGCCAGCAGGAGCACGAGGGCGGCGGCGAGGAGGGCGGCGGAGCGGAGATGGCGCACCCCGCCTTGATACTGACGGTCCGTCGGACGACTGCGGCAGCCACGCCGCGACACCCGCGCGAGTCCACCCTTTCGGACGCACCCGTCCGTATCCGTCCCGATTTTTGTAACGAGCTTGCTGGTTCATCACTCCTTACGGCAAACTCACAAATATGCCCACCTCCCATACCAGCGAAACCCCTGCCGCCTCGTCGTCGGCCGCCGCCGTCGCCGAGGCCCTGGCCATGCCGCCCTCCCCCAAGGGCGAGCCCGCCGGCGAGCGGGGCAGCTGGCGACGAGGTGGGGCGTCCGGCCCCTCGGCGCCACCCGAAGTCCACCCCGGCCGGTCCACCGGCCGGTTCGGCAAGGTCCTGCGGCGCCCGGAGCGGATCCCGGCGCCGCTTCTCTGTCTGACCGCGATGTTCCTGGTGCAGACCGGCATCGCCCTGTCCAAACCGCTGTTCGGCCCGCTCGGCGTCAGCGGCACGACCTTCCTCCGGCTCGGCTTCGCCGCCGTCATCCTGCTCGCCGTCACCCGGCCGAAGCTGCGCGACAAGCGCCCCCGCGACCTCGCCGCGGCCGCGCTGCTCGGCATGGCCTCGGCCGGGATGACCTTCCTGTTCGCCGGGGCGATCGACCGGCTGCCGATGGGCACCGCCGCGACCATCGAGTTCCTCGGCCCGCTCGCCGTCGCCCTGGTCTTCGCCCGGCGCGCCAGCCACCTGCTCTGGGCGCTGCTCGCGGCCGCGGGCGTGGCGCTGCTGACCCTGCTCGGCGAGGGCGACGGCGGCGGATCGCTCGACCCGGTCGGCCTGCTGTACGCCTTCGGGGCGGCCGCCTGCTACGCCCTGTACATCCTGTTCACCGACAAGGTCGGCGCGGCCTTCCAGGGCTTCCAGGGCCTGGCGGTGTCGATGACGGTCGGCGCGCTGACGCTGGCGCCGTTCGGGCTCGGCCAGGCCTGGCACGGGCTGACCGCGCCCGAGGCCTCGCCGGTGGCGCTGCTCGCCGCGGTGGCCGGGGTGTCGCTGCTGCTGCCGGTGATCCCGTACGCGCTGGAGATGACCGCGCTGCGACGGATGCCGCAGCGGGTGTTCAGCGTGCTGGTCAGCCTGGAGCCGGCGGTCAGCGCGCTGGTCGGGCTGGTGGTGCTGGGCCAGCTGCTGGGCGCGCCGCAGCTGGCCGGGATCGGGTGCGTGGTCGCGGCCAGCGTGGGGGCCACGCTGACCGGGCGACGGTAGCCAGCGCCGGTTTGGCCCCCCAGGACACCTTGGTGCCCTGGGGGCCTGGGTGCCCTGGGGACCCGGCGGCGTTACGGCCTTACGGCGTTACGGCGCTACGGCGTTACGGCGCTACGGCGTTACGGCGTTACGGCGTTACGGCGTTACGGCCAGAGCAGGGTGCGCGACCACTCCGGGGAGCTGACCGGACCGGTGCGGGTGTAGCGCAGCCGGGTGTGCCGGCGCTGGGCGTCGCCCTGCCAGAACTCCACCTCGTGCGCCCACAGGGTGTAGACCGCGTGCCCGGGCGCGACCGCGTCCGGATGCGCCTCCAGCCGGCGACGGGCGACCGCCTCCGCCTCGTCGTACTCGGCGACCGAGCCCAGCGGCTCGCTCTGCCGCCCGACCAGCGCGCCGACCCGGGCGGCGGGCGAGCGGGTGGCGAACTCGGCGGCGGCGACCAGGTCGGCGGCCCGCTCGACGGTGCCGCGCACCCGGACCTGGCGGCCCAGCTGCGGCCAGTAGACGGTCAGCGCGGCGGCCGGGTGCTCGGCGAGCTGGCGGCCCTTGGGGCTGTCGGCGGCCGCCGAGAAGTTCCAGCCGGTGCCGGCCGCGTCGACGTCGCGCAGCACCAGCACCCGGGCGTCCGGCATGCCGTCCGCGTCGACGGTCGAGAGGGTGAAGGCCTGCGGGTCCAGCACCCCGGCGTGCAGCGCGGTGGCGAGCCAGTCCACGAACAGCGGGCCGGGCTCGGCGGGGGCGGCCTGGTGGTCGAAGGACGGCAGCGGGCGGGCCATCGGCGGGCGGCCGAGCAGTAGTTCGGGGACGGACCTGGGCCCGGAGCGGTGCTCGTGGAGCGGCTCGGCCGACGGCTCCGGGCGCGCGTCCGCCGCCGGCTCCGCCCCGGCCTCCGGTGCGGGCCTGGCCTCGTCCGGGCCGGTCAGGCCCTCCTCCTCCGCCGCCATCGCGCGCCCTTCCTTCCGATTGCCGCGGTCGCAGCCCCGGCCGGGCCGGTCCGTCCGGGCCCGGGCACGTGGGTGCGCTGTCGGAGCGCAACCGTACCGCCGTAGGCCGACGGCTCCGGGCGCGGGCCCTCGGTGGACGGATCCGGGCCGGTCGGCGGGGGATTCCGGGGATGCCCGGCGGGGTGCTCCGACGGCGATGCGCGGCGGGGAGATCCGGCGAGGAGGCCCGGCGGGGACGTCCTGTGGGGACGCCCGGGCCGACAGCCGAGGAACCCGGGACCTGCGCCGGACACACTCGTGGGCGGTGCCGATGGTGGCACCGCCCACGAGACCGGTTTCGCGGTGACCCTTTCCGCCTGCCGGTCGTTGCGCTGTTCCCTCTGGTGGTGATGCGTCGGTGGTTCGGTGTCCGCTCCGGCCGTTCCGTTCCGGTCCGGGCCTGTCGGCGGGTGCTCAGCTCACCCGCGTCCACCCACGTCCGGCGCCCCCGCCTTCCGTGGTGCCCGGTGCCGTCACTCGGCCGTGCGGCCGGTCAGTCGGCCGGTCAGTTGAAGGTCGGGGCGACGACGACGTTGACGTCCTTGTTGCCCTGGCCTCCCTGGACGGTGCCGGTGTTGTCCTTCACCGCGATGGTGTTGTCCTGGTTCGTGGCGCCGGAGCCGGCGGCGGTCTGCTGGGTGGAGACGTAGTTGCCGTCGACCCCGCCGAACACGTTGCCGGTGCCGGTGTCGGAGACCGCCCCGGCGTTGGAGGCGCCCTCGGCGCCCGCGCCGTTGTCGGCGGCGGCAGCCCCGGCACCGGCCAGCAGCAGGCCGGCCGCGAGCGGGCCGGCGAGTAGGAGCCCGGCTGTTCGACGGGGGTGGGTGCGAGCCATGAATGCCTCCGGGAAGCTGCTTGTCGCGCAATGGTCGATCAAGGTGCGCAAGGTTCGTCGACCGGACGAACACCTGCGGGCTGCGACGCCGGAAGACAGACTTCCGCAACAAATCGACAAAGCGCTAGCTCACACGGCGAATTTCGCCCGTTTGCGTGATATCCACCCGGGCCGCGCATGACGGCCGGGAAAACGGAAAACGCGGCGAGATACCCCGTCCGAGCTGGGACTTCACCCGTACGGCCGCTGCTCGATGGTCGGTCCGGGGGACGGCGCGGCACCGCCACGCGATCCGCTGGGCGCACCACCCTGGCGCGTGCGAACCGCACGCACGCCCCCGGAAAAGTTCGGTCACCCTCCCATGTCGACTTTCCTGGTCATGAAAAGGCCGTCGGATGTCACACCACGACGGCAGGGGTTCGGACGTGCGGTCCCCGCCGAAATACTTCAGTGAAAATCAGATCATCTTGCCGGGATTCAGAATTCCCAGCGGATCGAAGACCGCCTTCAGCTGCCGTTGCAGGTCCAACGCCACCGGGCCCAGCTCACGGGCCAGCCAGTCCCGCTTCAGCAGCCCCACACCGTGCTCCCCGGTGATCGTGCCGCCCAGCTCCAGCCCGAGCGCCATGATCTCGTCGAAGGAGCGCTGGGCCCGGGCCGTCTCCTCCTCGTCCGAGGCGTCGAAGATGACGATCGGGTGGGTGTTGCCGTCCCCCGCGTGACTGACCACCCCGATGGTCAGCCCGTGCCGCTCGGCGATCACCGCGACGCCGTTCAGCATCTCCGCCAGCCGGGAGCGCGGCACCGCCACGTCGTCGATCATCGTGGTGCCCAGCCGGTCCAGCGCGGGCAGCGCCATCCGCCGGGCGGCCAGCAGCAGATCGGACTCCGCCTCGTCCTCGGCCGGCACCACCTCCGTCGCCCCGGCCTCCCGGCACAGCCGCGCGACCCGGGCCAGCTCGGCCACCCGGTCCGGCCCGTCGAAGGCCACCAGCAGCAGCGCCTGGGTGGACTCCGGCAGCCCCATCCGCCCCAACTCGTTGACGGCCCGCACCGAGACCGCGTCCATCAGCTCCATCAGCGACGGGGTCAGACCCCGAGCCATCACCTCGCAGACCGCCGCCCCGGCCGTGTCCGCGCTCGGGAACTCCGCCGCCAGCGCCAGCTGCGGGGCGGGCGCCGGCCGGAGCGACAGAACCGCCCGGACCACCACCCCGAGCGTCCCCTCCGAGCCGACGAACAGCCTGGTCAGGTCGTACCCGGCCACACCCTTCGCCGTCCGGCGGCCGGTGGACAGCAGCCGCCCGTCCGCCAGCACCACGTCCAGCCCGAGCACGTACTCGCTGGTGACGCCGTACTTCACGCAGCAGAGCCCACCGGCCCCGGTACCGATGTTGCCGCCGATCGTGCAGGACTCCCAGCTCGACGGATCCGGCGGATACGAGAGGCCCAACTCCTCGACAGCCCTGGACAGTTCGGCGTTCACCACACCGGGCTCGACCACCGCGATCCGGTTCACCGGGTCGATCTCCAGGATCCGGTTCAGCTTCACCAGCGACAGCACGACGCAGCCGTCCACCGCGTTCGCCGCACCCGACAGCCCGGTCCGGGCGCCCTGCGGCACCACCGGGACGCGCAGCTCGGTCGCGGTGCGCAGCACGTGCCGCACCTGCTCGACCGTCTCCGGGAACACCACCACCGCGGGCTGCCCGGCCGCGCAGAAGCCCGCCATGTCGTGGCGGTACGCGGCGGTCACGTCCGGGTCCACCACGACGGCCCCGTCCGGGAGGCCCTGCACCAGTCGGTCCGTCAGATCACTCATCGCCGCCTCCACTCGCCGCCCGACCGCCTCCACCTCCGCACTCTGCCCGGACGGCAGGGGGCGGGCAAGTGGGCCACGGGAAGGGGCGGGCGCCGGGACGGGCAGGGGCAGGTGAACGGGCGGGAGGACGAAGCACCGCCCGGACGGCAGGGGGCGGGCAAGTGGGCCATGGGAAGGGCGGGCACCGGGGCTGGCGGCAAGGGCCGCCGTACGGGGAGGTGCCGGCCGGAGCCCGGGGCCGGCGTGGCGACCGGTCGGCTCAGGCCCGGCGGAGGGTCGGGGTGGCCAGGGCGGTGAGGCCGGCGGCGGCGGTGGCGAGGGCGCAGAGAAGGGTGGGCGGGGCGGCGCCCGCCGCGTCCGCGAGCAGGCCCAGCAGGGCGTTCGAGAGCACCAGGGCCAGGCTCTGCACGAGCGTCAGCAGGGCCTGGACCCGCGAGAGATGGGTCGGCGGCGCGCCAGTCAGCACCAGCGGGCCGAGGTGGCAGGCGAAGAGCCCCGAGCCGAGGCCCGCCACCGTACTGCCGGCCACCGCC
>NZ_LFVW01000477.1:0-9055 GCF_001182915.1 Kitasatospora sp. MY 5-36 | reverse complement strand
TGACCAGAACGATCCCACGAAGAAAGGTATGGATTCCGTGACCATCGACGACGCGACCGGTTCCGCGACCGGGTCCGCAACCGATTCCGCCGGCGACCCCGCCGGCGGCTCCGCGACCGGGCAGCTCACCCGCTTCCCCATCCTGAAGGAGCCCGCCTGCCCCTTCGACCCGCCCTCCGCCATGCGCGAGCTCGGCGCCGGCCCGGTCCGGGTCCGGCTCTGGGACGGCAGCACCCCCTGGCTGGTCACCGGCTACGACCTCGGGCGCAAGCTCCTGGTCGACCCCCGGGTCAGCGCCGACTCGACCAGGTCCGGCTACCCGCACTTCGACCTGGGCAGCCGCGAACGGCGCAAGGACGGCCGCTCCTTCGTCGCCCTCGACGACCCCGAGCACGCCCGCCAGCGCCGGATGGTCTCCCCGCCCTTCGCGATCCGCAACATCGACGCGCTCAAGGACGAGGTCGCCGACATCGTCAACGGGCTCATCGACGAGTTCCTCACCCGGCCCCGGCCCGCCGACCTGGTCGGCGGCCTCGCCTTCCCGACCTCCACCAAGGTGATCTGCCGGATGCTCGGCGTCCCGTACGCCGACCACGAGTTCTTCCAGGACGAGAGCACCCGGATGCTGCACCGGGACAGCTCGCCCGACATGGTGGTCGGCGCCCAGGAGGCGCTGCGCGGCTACCTGCGGGAGCTGATCGACCGCCAGCTGCGCGAGCCCGCCGACGGCCTGATCTCCGAGGTGATCGAGACCCAGGTCCGCCCCGGCGCGCTCAGCCCCGAGCAGCTGTCGTACATCTCCATGACGCTGCTGGTCGCCGGCCTGGAGACCACCGGGAACATGATCGCCCTCGGCACGCTGGCCCTGCTGCGCAACCCCGAGCAGCTGGCGGTGCTGCGGGAGACCGACGACCCGGGCGTGGTCAACCGCGCCGTCGACGAGCTGCTGCGCTACCTCAACATCTCGCACTCCGGCCGCCGCCGGGTCGCCCTGGAGGACATCACCGTCGGCGACGTCGTCATCCGGGCCGGCGAGGGCATCATCCTGACCAGCGAACTGGCCAACCGGGACCCGGACAACTTCCCCGACCCGGACCGCCTCGACATCACCCGGGACGCCGCGCACCACCTGGCGTTCGGCTTCGGCCCCCACCACTGTCTGGGCCGCCCGCTGGCCGTCCTCGAACTCCAGACCGTCTACGGCACGCTCTACCGGCGGATCCCGACGCTGCGCCTGGCCATCGACTTCGCCGACGTCCCGTTCAAGTACGACGGCGTGGCCTACGGCGTCCGCGAGCTCCCGGTCACCTGGTAGCGGCGGGAGGCCCCGATGAGCGACTCGTACGGGCCCGCGACGGCGGGCGGCGGCATCGTGGTGGTCGGGGCCGGGCTGGCCGGCCCGGTCGCCGCGCTCTACCTGGCCCGGCGCCACGGCCGGGTGACCGTCCTGGAACGGCACGCGGACCCCCGGCGGATCCCGGCCGGACAGGGCCGGTCGCTGATGGTGATCCTCTCCGAGCGGGGCCGGCGGGTGCTGCGGGAACTCGGCCTGGAAGCGGCGGTGCGGCGGATCTGCGCGCCGATCACCGGCCGGTGCGGGCACCTGCCGGACGGCAGCACCGCCGTCACCCCGTACAGCCGGGACGGCGCGGCGATCTGGGCGGTCGAGCGGCAGGCGCTGCACCGGCTGCTGCTGGACGCGGCCGAGGCCGAGCCGGGGGTCGACCTGCGCTTCGACCACCCGGTGCTGGCCGTCGACCCGGCGGCGCCCGCCCTGCTGGTCGGGGCGGGCGGCGCCGAGCGGTGGGTGCGGTGCCGGCACGTCATCGGCTGCGACGGCGTCCACTCGGCGGTGCGCGGCGCCCTCGTCGAGCGGGGCGCCCGGGCGCGGGTGAGCACCCTGGAACTGGCCTACCAGGAGATCGTCCTGGACCTGCCCGACTGCGACCGCGGGGTGATGCACTACTGGCCGGCCGGGGACGCGCTGTTCGGGGCGTTCCCGCAGGTGTCCAGCCGGCGTTTCGCGGGCTCGGTGTTCTTCCGCCGGGAGGGCCCGCGCCCGTCCTACCGGGCCGCGGTCGGCGGGCGGGCCCTGGCCGAGCAGTTCGCCGCCGTCTTCCCCCGGCTGGCGGCCGGAATCCCGGACCTGGAGGAGCAGTTGGGCGCCAAGCCGGTCTCCGCCGTCCGGCTCACCCGGTGCGACCGGTGGGTCCTGGGCGGTACGGCCGCGCTGGTCGGCGACTCCTGCCACGCCATGGCGCCGTTCATGGGCCAGGGCATGAACGCCGCCTTCGAGGACGTCCGCACCCTGGTCGCCTGCCTGGACCGGGAGCGGGACTGGGAACGGGCCTTCGCCGCGTACGAGCGGATCCGCAAGGGCGACGGCGACGCGATCGCGGACATCTCCTACCGGCACTACTGGACGATGTCCCGGCTGCCGGACCCCAGGCACGAGGCGGAGGAGGCCATCGCGCGCCGACTGGTCGACCTGATGCCGGAGCGGTTCCGGCCCCTGTACGAGCGCTGCGCGTTCAGCGAGGAGAGCTACTCCCTGGCGCTCACCGAGGAGCACCGGCTGCGCGAGCTGGCCCGGCGGATCCTCAGCCGGCACGGCGCCGGCGCCGCCGAGCTGCCCGACCCGCAGCTGCGGGCCTTCGCCGGGGCCGGCTGAGCCGCCAGATCTGCACGAGCCGCGTGAACTGTCGTGTCACCAGCTGGAACTGACGGGAGATCAACGATGATTCTGGTCGTTTTCAGGTCGCGCTTCTCGGAGCAGTACGACCACGAGTACGAGACGACGGAGGACTACCTCGCCAAGAAGGTGCGGGCGGTCTACGGGGACGACCTCGTCCAGGTCAAGAACTACGAGACCGAGGACGGCGAACGCCTCGCCCTGGTGTGGTGGCGCGACCCCGAGACGCTGGCGCGGTGGCGCGCCGACGTGGAGCACCACAACGCCCAGCAGCAGGGGAAGGAGAAGTGGTACGCCTTCTACGAGTTGACCGTCGCCGAGGTGATCCGGACCAGCTCGACCCTGGAGCCCGAGGCGTACCCGGCGCCCTGAGCCCGCTGTCCCGGCCCCCGGCGGGCGCCGTCACAGGGCGGCGAGGACCGCGCGCGTCGCCTCCCGGGTGCTCAGCGTGCCACCGAGGTCCGGGGTGGTCCGTCCGGCCGCGATCGATCCGGCGACAGCCGCCTCGGTCGCGGCCGCCTCCGTGTCGTGGCCGAGGTGGCGCAGCAGCAGCGCGGCGGTCAGCAGGCAGGCGAAGGGGTTGGCGACGCCCCGGCCCGCGATGTCCGGCGCCGAGCCGTGCACCGGCTCGAACATCCCGAAGCCGCTCTCCGGGTTGAGGCTCGCCGAGGGCGCCAGCCCGATCCCGCCCGCCAGCGCGGCCGCGAGGTCGCTGAGGATGTCGCCGTGCGAGTTGCTGGCCACGATGACGTCGAACCGCTCGGGCTCGGTGACCAGCTTCATCGCGGCGGCGTCGACGTACAGGTGCCGGGTGGCCGTGTCGGGGTGCCGCTCGGCGGCCCGCCGCCAGCACTCCTGCCACAGCCGGCCGCCGGCCCGCACCGCGTTGGCCTTGTCCACCAGGCAGACCTCCCGGCGGGCGGTGGCGAAGGCGAAGTCCAGGATCCGGGAGACGCCGTGCCGGGTGTTGACGTCCGCGTCGACGGCCACCTCGTGGTCGGAGGAGGCGCGGAGGTTCCCGCCGATGCCGCTGTAGAGCCCCTCGGTGTTCTCCCGGACGATCACGCAGTCCAGGGCGCGCCGGGCCGGGTCCCGCAGCGGGCTGAGCCGGTCGTGCCACAGGCGCACCGGCCGGTAGTTGGCGTACAGGTCGAAGGCGTAGCGCAGCTCCAGCAGGACCTCGCGCACGTACCCGGTGTGCTCCAGGTCCGGCCGCCCGATCGCGCCGAGCAGCACCGCGCCGCTCGCCGCCACCCGGGCCAGGTCCGCCTCGCCCAGTGCCACGCCCTCCCGGCGGTAGCGCTCCGCGCCCACGTGGTCCAGCACGTCGACGTCCAGTCCCAGGCCGAACGCCTCGACCAGCCCCAGCGCGGACTCGACCACCTCGGGGCCGATGCCGTCGCCCGGGATCACAGTGATGGCAGCCACGGCCGACCCTTCCTCGCGGCGGACAGGACCAACTCCGCCCGGCCGGTGCGCAGTTCCGGCCGGGCCCAGGCCCAGGCTAGGCGCCGCCGCGGCCCGTCCCCCCGGTTCTGTCGCGCTTCATTCACCCGGCGGCCGCCGTCGGCGCGGGCGGCGGGGATTCCCGGCTCCGGGCGCCCGGGTACGGATCGGTACGATCCCTGTATGGGTGGTGCGCGGGAAGAGGCCTGGGACGCCGATGCGGCGGAGCGGGCGGTGGCGGTGCTGAAGGCGGTGGCCGACCCGTCGCGGTACCGGCTGCTGTGGGCGCTGAGCCGCCGGGAGCTGCCGGTGAGCGAGCTGGCCGAGCTGCTGGGGGCGCACGTCGCGGCGACCTCGCAGCACCTGGCGAAGCTCCGGGCGGCCGGGCTGGTGGTGGCACGGCGGGAGGGGACCCGGATCTTCTACCGGGCCACCGAGGTGCGCGGGCTGCTCACCGAGGCCGCGCTGATCGCCCACGACCTGCCCGACCGCCGCGACGGCGGCGACGACGGCGCCGCCCCGGCCGGTGCGACCGCGCCGCAGCCCTTCGCCCGCGCGGCCCGCGCGGTGCGCCGCCGCCCGGCGACGGGCTGAGCCCTCAGCGCTCCGGGGCGTCCAGCCGGTACTCCTGCCGGTCGGCGTCATACGCGAAGAGCCCCGCGTAGCGGCCCCAGTCGGTCGCCGTCTCCAGCTGCCGGTCGGTCTGCTCGACGGTGTAGTGGCGGCCGAGCAGGTCGCGCAGGAAGCCGGTGCGGACGGTGGCGCCGGGCCGGTCGCCGAGGCTGTTGGCGATCAGCTTGATCAGCGGGACCTCCAGGGCCGCGGCGGCGAAGACGGCGCGGGAGTCCTGGGCGTCCGCCCCGGTGTAGGCGGCGCCGGCGTCGGTGAGCAGCAGGTCGTCGCCGTGGACCTCGGCGAAGCCGAGCAGGTCGAGGGCGTCGACCTGGGGGAGCAGGTCGTCGATGTCCAGGCCGAGCTCGTCGGCGAGGCCGGCCAGGTCGCAGCCGCCGCCCCGGTGGGCGATCGTCTCGGCGAGACCGGAGAGGCCGTCGACGCCGGCGGTGGGCAGCGGGGTGCTGGCGACGGTGCGGCGGTCGGGGTCGGGGCCCGGCTGGTCGGTGCGGCCGGGCGCCCGGGTGTCCTTGGGGCGGCCGGTCATGATCCGGTACACCCGGTCCACCCGCTCGTCGAAGGCGGCCGAGTCGCGGTCGCGCGGCCGCTCCAGGTCGACCTCGACGGTCTCCCGGATGGTCCCGTACGGGCGGGCGCCGAGGACCACGACGCGGTCGGCCATCAGCACCGCCTCCTCGATGTTGTGGGTGACCAGCACGACGGCCCGGGTCGGGAACTGGCCGGAGTCCCACAGCTCCATCAGCTCGCCGCGCAGGTTCTCGGCGGTGAGCACGTCGAGGGCCGAGAACGGCTCGTCCATCATCAGCACGTCCGGTTCGACGACCAGCGCCCGGGCGAAGCCGACCCGCTGGCGCATGCCGCCGGAGAGCTCCTTGGGGTAGGCGGACCCGAAGCCGGTGAGGCCGATCAGGTCGATGGCCTGGGCGGCGGCCCGGGCGCGCTCCCGGGGCGGCACCCCGCGGGCCTCCAGGCCGAGCTCGACGTTCTGCCGGACGGTCAGCCAGGGCAGCAGCGCGAAGGTCTGGAAGACCAGCGCGGTGCCGGGGTTGGCGCCGGTGAGCGGGGTGCCGCGGTAGCGGACGGTGCCGGAGCTGGGCGGGATCAGGCCGGCCAGGCAGCGCAGCAGGGTGGACTTGCCGGAGCCCGAGCGGCCGAGCACGGCGACGATCTCGCCGGCCCGCACGGTCAGGTCGATGCCGGAGAGCACCGGCAGTTCGCCGGCGGCCCCGGCGTAGGCCTTGGTCAGGCCGACGGTCTCCAGCAGGACCTCGTCGTCCGGGCGCGGGGCGTCGCCGTGCGGGACGTCCCCGCGCGGGACGGGCGCGGGCTCGGCGGGGCGGCGGCGGAAGGGGAAGCGCATCGGCGGACTCCGGACTACAGCGAGTAGCGGCGCTCGGCCAGCCGGTACAGCCGGCGCCAGAGCAGACGGTTGAGGACGACGACGTACAGGCTCATCACCGCGACCCCGGCGAGCAGGCGCGGGTGGTCGCCGTGCTCGGCGGCCCGGGCGATGTACGCGCCGAGGCCGGTCGCGGTGAGCGTGGTGGAGCCGAAGGTGACCACCTCGGCGACGATGGAGGCGTTCCAGGCGCCGCCGGAGGCGGTGATGCCGCCGGTGACGTACGCCGGGAAGATCCCGGGGATGATCAGCCGCCGCCAGCGCTGCCGGCCGCGCACGCCGAGGTCGTCCATCGCCTCGCGCAGGTCGGCGGGGACGGCCATGGCCCCGGCGATGGCATTGAACAGGATGTACCACTGGGAGCCGAGGGCCATCAGCAGGATGCCGCCGAGGTCGATCGACACCCCGGTGCGCAGCAGCAGCCAGACCACCAGCGGGAAGACGAAGTTGGCCGGGAAGCCGGCCAGCACCTGGACGACGGGCTGGGCGATCCTGGTCAGCCGGGGCGAGAAGCCGATCCGCACGCCGATCGGCACCCAGACCACGGTGGCCACCGCGACCAGCACGACCACCCGGGCGAGGGTGGCGAGCCCGAGCAGCAGCGGCTCGCCGAACACGCCGAGGCCGGTGCGGTCGGCGAGGTAGCGGCCGAGGTCGACGAGGCCCCAGAGCACGATGCCGCCCGAGACGAGGCCGAAGGCCACGTCCCCGGCCCGCCGCCGGCCGGGGTGGACGGCCGGCGGGCGCTCGGCGGTGCCGAACACCCGCCCGGCCCGGTTCAGGGCCCGCCCGACCGGTCGCAGCGCCCGGCCGAGCGCGGCGGGCAGGCGGGAGCGGCGCAGCAGGTCCAGCACGACCGAGCGCTGCACCTCGGTGGCCTCGGACTGCTCGTTCTTGAACCGTTCGGCCCAGGCGGTGAGCGGCCGCCAGAACAGGAAGTTGACGCCGACCACCAGCACCACCATGGTGGCGATCGCCCAGCCGACCCGGCCGAGGTCCCCGGCGGCGATGGCCGCGCCCGCGTACGAGCCGACCCCGGGCAGCGCGTACCGCTGGCCGTCCACGGTGATCGCCTCGGAGGCGACCAGGAAGAACCAGCCGCCGCCGAAGCCGAGCATGCCGTTCCAGACCAGGCCGATCATGCCCGAGGGCAGTTCGACCTTCCAGAACCGCGTCCACCGGCTGAACCCGAACGAGCGGGACAGCTCGTCGAGTTCGGGCGGCAGCGAGACCAGCGCCTGGTAGAAGGCGAAGGTCATGTTCCAGGCCTGGGAGGTGAAGATGGCGAACACGGCGGCGCATTCCAGGCCGAGCATCGAGCCGGGGAAGAGCGCGAGGAAGCCGGAGACGGCGACGCTCAGGAAGGCGAGCACCGGCACCGACTGGAGGATGTCCAGCGCCGGGATCAGCACCCGTTCCAGCCGGCGGCTGCGGGCGGCGGCGTAGGCGTAGCCGAAGGTGAAGACGACCGAGACGGCGAGCGCGGTGAACATCCGCAGCAGCGAGCGCAGCGCGTCGTACGGCAGCCGGGCCGGGTCGGTGTCGACGGCCGCGTCCCGGGCGGTGGAGAACCGGAGGGTGCCGCCCTGGCCGAGGCGCAGCCCCAGGTAGAGCAGCACCAGCACGGCGGCCGCGACGACCAGGTCCACCCACACCCGACCGCCGAGGCGGCTCGCCGTCCGGGCGGGCAGCGAGCCCCGGGACAGGGCCGGGACGGACTTCGGCAGGGTCATGGCGGTACCTCCGGCGCAAACCCGGGCAGTCTGCTCCCTCGGTACGTCCGTACGCAAACCCGTCCCGCGTTTCGAGGACCGCTGCCCGGGCCCCGCCGGTCGCTACCGGGTGGGAGCGGCCCCGGTGTGCCGCCGGGCCGCGGTGACCAGCAGCCGGGCGGTGCGGACGGGCAGGTCCAGGTGCCGGGCGATCCACTGCGGGTCGTGCCCGTGGGTGGCGAACACCCAGGCGGTGTAGAGCCGGCTCAGGCCGGGCGCGCCGGGGGCGAGCAGCAGCGGGCGGACCTGCTCCATCGGGAAGCCGTCCAGCGAGCGGGCGCTGAACCACTGGGCGTCGTCGCGGAACGGCCGGGCCCCCGCCGCCGCGGCCGCGCCCGCCCGCCGCCGGCTGGTGGCCAGCAGCAGGGCGAGCAGCAGCCCGGCGGTCGAGGCGCCGATGAGCGTGCCGGACAGGAAGAGCCGCAGGGGGTGGGGCGCGAGGGCGACGGCGAGGCCCTCGGCGGTGATCAGCAGTAGGACGCCGCACAGCGCGGTCCCTCTGCCGGTCCTGGGGAACAGGGCGGTTCGGGTCATCGCGGGGGTCCTCCTTCGGACGGTCGTCGGGTCCTTCGGTGGTGGGGTCGGGCGGTCAGGTCAGGTCAGGTCCGGCCGGGTCAGGTCCGGCCGGCGGCGTCAGGCGGTCCGGGCCAGCCGGGGGTCGTACTTGTAGCCGATCTGCCGGACGGTGGCGATCGCCTCCCGGTGCCCGGGGCCGAGCTTGCGCCGGATCCGGGCGATGTGGGTGGCGACGGTGCGGGAGTCGCCGCTGTCCGGGCGCCCCCAGACGTTCTCCATCAGCTGGCGTCGGGAGTGCACCCGCAGCGGGTTGCCGACCAGGTGGGCGAGCAGCTCGAACTCCAGGTACGGCATGGTGACGGGGCGGCCCTCGACGGTGACGGTGCGCTGCTCGGTGTCCACCACCAGGCCGGGCGCGGGAGCCGGCCGCGGGGCCGGGCGCCGGGCGGGCGCGGGGTGGTCCGAGAAGAGGGCGTCGAGCCTGGGGTAGCGCAGGGCCATGGCGGAGGGGCTCCTTCGGGGTCTGGGCGGCCGGGGCGACCGGGGTGGACGGGACGGGCGGCGCGGACGGGGCGGGGGTGCAGGCGGAGCGGGAGC
>NZ_LFVW01000476.1:0-9097 GCF_001182915.1 Kitasatospora sp. MY 5-36 | reverse complement strand
CGGCTCGCTGCCCTCGGCGGCCAGCAGCAGGCCGCGGTAGCCGCGGGCCAGGCCGGTCAGCGACACGGCCAGCAGCGGCGCGCCGCAGCCGTCCACCCCGGCGTGGGCGGCGGTCTCGCCGGTGGCCTCCTCCAGGGCCTCGCGGGCCAGCCGCTGGATCGGGTGGGCCGGGTCGAGGTAGCTCTCGGTGTCCCAGCCGTTGGCCGTGCAGGCGGCCAGCCAGCCGGCGTGCTTGCCGGAGCAGTCCATCAGGATCGGGGCGCGCCCGCCGCCGGCGGCGAGCAGCAGCTCCGCCTCGGTCTCGTCCAGCGGCAGGGCGGCCGGGGTGCGCAGGGCCGACTCGTCGAGCCCGGCGGAGCCGAGGATGCTCCGCACGCCATCGAGGTGAAACGATTCCGCGGAGTGGCTGGAGGCCGCCAGCGCCAGCAGCTCGCCCTCGATCGCCAGCCCGGCCCGCAGCGTGGCCACCGCCTGGAACGGCTTGGCGGTCGACCGCGGGAAGACCGGGGCGTCCGGGTCGCCGAGCGCGAACTC
Organism: Kitasatospora sp. MY 5-36; assembly: GCF_001182915.1. Classification (NCBI taxonomy): domain Bacteria; kingdom Bacillati; phylum Actinomycetota; class Actinomycetes; order Kitasatosporales; family Streptomycetaceae; genus Kitasatospora; species Kitasatospora sp. MY 5-36. The sequence goes on along the minus strand of NZ_LFVW01000476.1, from coordinate 8,563 downwards.
GACCGAGCCGTCGGCCGCGAGCAGCACCAGGGAGCCGCGGTGGCGGCCCTCGACGAAGCCGGAGCGTATGACCTCGGCGAGAACGGGCGCGGGGGCGGGCAGGGACATGGCGGTGTGAGCCTTCCGGGGCGAGGGTGGGCCGGGAGCGAGCCGGGCCTCACCCGCCCGCGGTGACCCACCCGGTCAGAGCGGCCCCCGTGCGAGCAGGTCGTCGACCCGTGCTTCCCCATCACGGTACCTGCGGGTGATCTCGGCGTTGCAACCGTCGGCCGTGCGCAGCAGCCGCTGGCGCCGTCCGGACACCTCCCGCTCGTACGCCCGCAGCCGCTCCAGGGCGGCCAGCAGCTCCTCGGCCGGGTGCGCCGCCAGGTCGGCGAGCTGGACGTCGCCCATCAGCGCGTCCGCCTCCAGCCGGGACTCCCGGGTGCGCGGCGGCCCGAGGGTGACGTGCCGGGCCGAGCGCCGCACGGTGGAGGGCGCGTCGGTCAGGATGGCCGGCAGCCGGTCCAGCAGGTCGCCGGGGGCCGGGTCGGGGCCGGACGGGTCGGCCGTACGGACCGGGCCCGTACCGGGCCGCCGGTCGAGTTCGGCGCGCAGGATGTCCATCCGCCCGTGCAGCAGCCGCCGCAGGTAGGACAGGTCGGCCTCCTGCTCCAGGGTCTCCCGGCGCAGCACCCGCAGCTGCTCCAGGCCCAGCCCCTCCAGGTCGGGCTCGTCCTCCGCGCCCGCCGCCGGACCGTCCGGGCCCCCGGGGGCCCGCACCACCGACCCGGACCGGTCCCGCGCCACGCTGCTCGCGTCCATCACCCAACCACCTGACGTCGTCCGATCCCGCCCGCTCGCGGCACCCCGTCGCTGCCGCCGGTCCGACCCGTCCCCCGACGGGCCGCGCGTCCCGTCCACCGGCCCGCCGGGAACCCCCGGAGGCTCCGGTCCCCGGCCGTGACGCCCACCGGGGCGGCACCGCCAGACGCCTGACCTACCGGCTCGACCGCCCGGCCGAACCCGGGTCCGGCGCGGCGGACCTCCTGGCGCCCCGGACCCCTCGTACGGTCCACCAGCGTGCCACCCCACCCGGCGCACGCGCACCGCCCGTGCACCCGAACGGCCCCCTGGCGAACGGGGGTGGCTGATATGACCAGCCCTTTCCCCAGGAAGAGTGGCGCCCGATTCCGCGCAGGCGCGCACCCCAGGGCGTGCACGGCCTTCGTGCGCGCCCCTGGTGTGCGCCCTGGGGAGGCCGCCGGGGCGGAGGGACGGGGCCGACCGGAGGGGCGGCCGGGCGGAACGGCCGGGAAGGGTGCGGCGCGGAGCCGGGGGCACGGCGGATGCGCGGGCGCGGAGCGGCGGCGGACGCGCCGGGCGCGGGCCGCGCGGGACGCACCCGGGGCTCCTCCGGGGGCCGTACGGCGCTCCGGCACAATGGCGGCATGCGAGCAGTGGTGCAGCGAGTGACCGAGGCCCGGGTGACCGTGGCCGGTGAGACCGTCGGCGCGATCGAGGGGCCCGGGCTCTGCGTCCTGGTCGGCGCCACCCACGACGACACCCCCGCCAAGGCCGCCCAACTGGCCCGCAAGCTCTGGACGCTGCGGCTGCTGCCCGCGAACGACGAGGGCGTCGAGCAGAGCTGCTCGGACCTCGGCGCCCCGCTGCTGGTGATCAGCCAGTTCACGCTCTACGGCGACGCCCGCAAGGGCCGCCGCCCCACCTGGAACGCCGCCGCCCCCGGCCCGGTCGCCGAGCCGCTGGTGGACGAGGTGGTGGCGCAGCTGCGCGCGCTGGGCGCCAAGGTGGAGACGGGCCGGTTCGGCGCCGACATGCGGGTGGCGCTGGTGAACGACGGCCCGTTCACCGTCCTCGTCGAGGTCTGACCCCGCCGGGGCCCCACCGGGCCCGGCCGGGGCGCCGAGCGGCCCCGGCGCGGCCCTGGACGGCCCTACTGCGGGACGATCACGTCCTGGGTGCCCGGCACCGTGCCGGCCAGCAGCACGGCGTCCACCGGGACGTTCCGCTTGACGATCGCCAGCGCGATCGGCCCCAGCTCGTGGTGCCGGGCCGAGGAGGTCACGAAACCCAGCGCCCGCCCGTCCGGGTCGGTGGCCAGCCGCACCTCGGTGCCGTGCGGGGGCAGCGTCTCCTCGGTGCCGTCCAGGTGCAGGAAGACCAGCCGGCGCGGCGGGCGGCCCAGGTTGTGCACCCGGGCGACGGTCTCCTGGCCGCGGTAGCAGCCCTTCTGCAGGTGGACGGCGGTGCGCAGCCAGTCCACCTCGTGCGGGATGGTCCGGTGGTCGGTCTCGAAGCCCAGCCGGGGCCGGTGGCCCTCGATCCGCAGCGCCTCGTACGCCCAGACCCCGGCCGCCGGGCCGTACCCGGCGGTGAGCCGCTCCAGCTCGGCGCGCGGCACGAACAGGTCGCGCCCGTACGGGAGTTCGCGGACGGCGGCGGCGCCCTCGACGGCGGCGGTGGAGCCGGCCGGCAGGTGCACCACGGCGTACTCGGCGGTCGCGTCGGCGACCTCCACCCGGTAGAAGAACTTCATGCCCTCCAGGTAGGCGACCAGCGCCTCCTGGGTGCCCGGCTCGACGTGCGCCCAGGTGGTGGTGCCGTCGTCCACCAGGTAGAGCGCGTGCTCGACGTGCCCGTTCGGGGAGAGCACCAGCGCCTCGGCGGCCTGCTGCGGCGGCAGCTCGCTGACGTGCTGGGTGAGCAGCAGGTGCAGCCAGGAGAGCCGGTCCGCGCCGGTCACGGTGACCACGCCGCGGTGCGAGAGGTCGACGAAGCCGACGCCCTGCGACAGCCTGCGTTGCTCGCGGAAGATGTCGCCGTAGTGGGCGGCGACGCCCTCGTCGGCCCCCTCGGCGGGGACGGCTCCGGGCAGGGAAAGCAGCGGGCTCTTCACACCGGTCATACCGGCCAGCTTACGGCTGGTCCCCGACGAGCTTGGCGGTGCAGTCGGCGCAGCGGCCGAAGATGGCGAAGTGCTTGAGGTCGGTGTCGAAGCCGTGCCGCTCGCGCAGGCTGTCGATCAGCGGCTGGGCGATCTCGGTGCCGGTCTCGGTGACCTTGTCGCAGTCCCGGCAGACCAGGTGCAGGTGGTGGTGGCGGCCGGCCAGGTGGTAGGTCGGGGCGCCGTGGCCGAGGTGGGCGTGCGAGACCAGGCCCAGCTCCTCCAGCAGCTCCAGGGTCCGGTAGACGGTGGAGATGTTGACGCCGCTGGCGGTCCGGCGGACGTGGCAGAGGATGTCGTCGGGGGTGGCGTGGTCGAGCTCGTCGACGGCCTCCAGCACGAGCTGCCGCTGCGGGGTGAGCCGGTACCCGCGTTCGCGCAGGTCGGCCTTCCAGTCGCCGGAGAGCTGCCAGTCGGTGGTGCCGGTGTCCGCCACGGTACTCGTCCCTGCCAATGGTCGGGGGTCCTGGAGCAAGTGTAGGGACCGGCCGGGGGCCGGTCCCTACCTCGTGCACGGAAGTGCCGGTCGCGCGATCGGCCTACTTGAAGAAGGCGATGCCGTCGTCCGGCAGGTCGTTGATGTCCTTGATCAGCTGGGCCGGGCTGAGCACCTTCTTCAGCTGGGCGGACATGTACGGGCGCAGCGGCACGCTCGGGGCGGCCTTCTCGCCGACCCAGAGCAGCTCGCCGTTGACGAAGCCGTACAGCCGCTTGCCGCCCGAGTACTCCGGGGAGCCCTCGATCCGGGCGACCGCGTCGGTGGAGACATCGACCTGGGGCTTGCCGTCGGCCAGCTCGCCGTACCAGATCTCGACCGTGCCGTCGTCGCGGACGGAGGAGATCTCGATCCCCCGGACACCGCTGGTGCCGTCGTGGTTGCTGGTGATGCGCCAGAACGCGTGCTCGTTCTCCAGCGGACGGACCTTCTCGCCCTCGCTGTCCAGCACCCAGGTCCGGGAGCGGAACTCCAGGAAGGGGCGGCCGTCGTGGCGGATCACGATCTCCTGGCCGAAGTTGCACTTCTCCGCGCCCGGGAAGTCGTAGACGCCCGCGCCCTCCCAGGTGCCGAGGAGGAAGGCGAGCGGGACGACGTCCCTGTGGAGGTCAGAAGGGATCTCGATCATGTTCCTGGTCGCTGTTCTCGTCGGTGTGGGACTGCCTCAACCGTACGGCAGTCTCAGCGCTGGCCCTGGTACAGCTTCATCACCGAGAAGATGGCGAACCAGGTGATCAGCACGGCCATGAGGGCCAGCAGACCGTCGAAGAAGATTTCCAGACCGGACACGGGTGGCTCCCAGGCGGCGACAGTGTGGTGGATTGTGCTCGGCTCACTCTATCCGCCGGGTTCCGGAGGGTCGCGGTGAGCCCCACCACGTCGCCGTTCGCGCCGTCCTCCCGCGGCTGCTCAAGCTTTGCCCAAGGCTTCCGGGGATGCCGGACGGCGGGGGCGCCGGCACCTCTAAGGTGGCGCCATGGCGAAGAAACTGGTCATCAAGGTCACCGCAGGGGCGGACGCGCCGGAGCGGTGCTCGCAGGCGTTCACGGTGGCGGCGGTGGCCGTCGCCAGCGGGATCGAGGTCTCGCTCTGGCTGACCGGGGAGTCCTCCTGGTTCGCGCTGCCGGGCCGGGCCGCGGAGTTCGAACTGCCGCACGCGGCGCCGCTGCCGGACCTGCTGGAGTCGATCCTGGCGGCCGGCTCGGTGACGCTGTGCACCCAGTGCGCGGCCCGGCGCGGGATCACGCAGCAGGACACCGTCGAGGGTGTCCGCATCGCGGGCGCCCAGGTCTTCGTCAGCGAGATCATGTCGGACAACGTCCAGGCGCTCGTGTACTGAGGCACCTCGCACATTGACGCCTACGGGCGTTCCTCGTGGTCGGGGCGGTCCCGGTCGTGGCCGGGCTCGTCCCACTTCGGGTCGTCCCAGCGCGGGTCGTTCCACCAGTCGTCGTCCGGGTCGCGCTTGTTGGCGAACACCGCGGCGGCCGGCGGGATGACCATCGCGACCACGCACATGCCGATCGCCGCGCCGACCGAGAAGAACCGCACCACGCCCCAGGCCATGACGAACAGGCCCAGGCACACGCCCATCATGGCGAAGTAGTAGCGACGCCGCCGCCTTGCCTGCACCCCTCCACGGTACGACCGAGGGCCCCTGCTCGGCAGGGGCCCTCGGAGTCTGGTCCGGGATCGTCCCGGCTCCGGTCAGACCGCGATCGCGACCTCGACGGCGGTGCCCTGGGAGGCCACCACCTGACGGTCCACGGTCTGGCCCGGCACCAGCGCGCGCAGGGTCCACTTGCCCGGGCGGGCGAAGAACCGGAACTGGCCGGTCGCCGAGGTGGGCACCTCGGCCGTGAACTCGCCGCCCTCGTCCAGCAGCCGCACGTAGCCGTTGACCGGCTCTCCGTCGCGGGTCACCGAACCCTGGATGATCGTCTCGTTCGCCACGTCAACTCCTGCCAGGTCCGGGCCGCCGGCCTTCGCACCGCACATGTCTGTCTCCTTCTGACTTACGGGTCGAGCCGGGGGCTCAGTTGCTGCCGAGCTCGATCGGCACGCCGACCAGGCTGCCGTACTCGGTCCACGAGCCGTCGTAGTTCTTGACGTTCTCCTGGCCGAGCAGCTCGTGCAGCACGAACCAGGTGAGCGCGGAGCGCTCGCCGATGCGGCAGTAGGCGATGGTGTCCTTCGCCAGGTCGATGCCCTCGGCCTCGTACAGCGCCTTGAGCTCGTCGTCGCTCTTGAAGGTGCCGTCGTCGTTGGCGTTCTTGGCCCACGGGATGTTGCGGGCGCTCGGCACGTGGCCGGGGCGCTGCGACTGCTCCTGCGGGAGGTGCGCCGGGGCGAGCAGCTTGCCGGAGAACTCGTCGGGCGAGCGGACGTCGACCAGGTTCAGGGTGCCGATGGCGGCGATCACGTCGTCGCGGAAGGCGCGGATCGAGGCGTCGGCGGCCTGCGCCGTGTACTCGGTGGCCGGGCGGGCCGGCACCTCGGCGACCAGGTCGCGGGAGTCCAGCTCCCACTTCTTGCGGCCGCCGTCCAGCAGGCGGACGTCGCCGTGGCCGTACAGCTTGAAGTACCAGTAGGCGTACGAGGCGAACCAGTTGTTGTTGCCGCCGTACAGCACGACGGTCTGGTCGTTGGCGATGCCCTTGGCGCTCAGCAGGGCCTCGAAGCCGGCCTGGTCGATGAAGTCGCGGCGGACCGGGTCCTGGAGGTCCTGCTTCCAGTCGATCCGGACGGCGTTGCGGATGTGGTTCTTCTCGTACGCGGAGGTGTCCTCGTCGACCTCGACGATGACGACCTTCGGGTCGTCCAGGTGGGCCTGGACCCAGTCGGCGTCGACCAGGACGTCGCTGCGGCTCATGGTGGGTTCTCCATCCGAGGGCGGTTGTGCGGAAGGTGCTGCTCAGGAGGGTGCTGCAGGGTGCCCGGGAGGGTGCGGTCCGAAACCCTGTCCGAATAGCGGGACGAGGGGGTGGGCCGGTGCGGCCGGGCAGGAGACTGCGGAGTACCTCGGCGACCGCCGGCCCGGGGGGCCGGGCGCGGTCGCCGGAAAGATCGGCGGCGGGCGTCAACTGCCCTGCCGGGGGCGCCGAATCAGCGCATTCGACACAGACAGGCGGCCACGCGGCACAGGTCTACCGCCCGCCGCTTCGTGAGGTCCGTCTGTCGCTTCATGCCGACGATGCTAGGGACACCGGAGGCCCGCTGTCATCAGCGTATCGAATAGTGGGATCAGAACGACCGGATGATGGGATTTGCCCCCGGTCCGGCCTGTCCGGGCCCGGCCGGCGGCCCCCGGAGGGCGTGCGCGGGGCGCGAACGACACCGCTCCACGGCCCGCGCTGGACAGCGCGTCTCGCGGAGCGGAACGATTCGGCACAGCCGTGGGCGGGCCCCGGGACCGGGCCGGGGACGGGCTGGGCACAGGTCGGCCGGTCGCCCGGGACGGGGCCGGGGACGGGCCGCGCACGGGCCTGGATCAGCCCAGGAGCTTGACGTCCTTGCCGTCGAAGGTCAGCTGGAGGCCCTCCGGCAGCGGCGTCACACCGCCGCCCCCGCCCTCCTTGTCGGCCAGCTTCAGCCCGGCCGGCAGCGAGTCCAGGGTGAAGCTCATCGGCTCCAGCTGCTGGTTGGTGGCGCCGGCCACCAGCCCCGCCAGCGAGCTCAGCCGGAAACCGTCCACCGTGACGGTGTTCCCCTTGTTGCGCACGCTGCCCTCGCCGATCTCGATCGGACCCAGCGAGGCCTTGACCTTGCCCGGACCGGCGTAGGCCAGGCTCAGCCGGGAGTTGCCGCCCACCGGCAGCTTGGCGCCGTGCAGCAGCTGGGAGGCGGGCGGCAGCAGCTGCGCGAGGTCCGGGTAGGAGATCACCCCGCTGCCGGTGCCGCTGTCCACCGTGGCACTGCTCATGCTGTCGCTGACCTTGACGCCGGCGAGCCTCGCCTTGAACGAGTGCAGCGCCACCTGGTGGCTGCCGTCGCCGACGGCCAGGCCGTCGGAGGAGATCCGGACGTCGTCCAGCTTCATCGACAGCACCTGGGTGAGGAACGGGAAGCCCTCGATCGAGACGTCCGGGCGCTGGCTCATCCGGCCGCTCTTCACGATCCGGTCGGCGGCCTCGTCCTCGGCCACGCCCACCGCGATCCGGTCGGCCCCCAGCAGCAGGCCGGAGAGCACCGCCAGACCGATCGTGGCCTTCAGCCATCCGCGCATCGTGTCCCCCGTCGTCGCCGGTCGCTGTGGTCGTTCGTCGCTGTGGTCGTTCGCAGTGGGTCGTTCACCGTTCCGTGGCGGACGCAGGACACGTCCGCCCTCGCACGACCGTACGACGTCCCGCCCCGGAACATGGTTCCGGGGCGGGAATTCGACCTGAACAGGCCTGGACGGGTGGGTACGGGTGGCTCAGGCCAACAGCTCCGTGGCGATCCAGGCCAGCGGCGCGGCCACCGCCAGCGGCAGCGCCACGCCCGCCGTCATGTGCACGAAGCGGGACGGGAAGTCGTACGCCGCGACCCGACGGCCGACCAGCGCACCCAGCCCGGCCAGCGCACCGAGCGCCGGCGGGGCCCCGACCAGCAGGCCCAGCAGCACCGCCGCGGCCAGGCCCAGCACCGGGCCCAGCTGCTTCGGCCCGGGCAGCGGCGCCGCGGCCAGCAGGGTGGCCAGCGCCACCGCGCCCACCGCGGCCGGCACCCAGTCGGCCAGCAGCAACGCGGTGCACAGCACCGTCACCACGGTGGCCGAGCCGAGCACGGTCAGCGCGTAGAACCGCTCCTTCGGGTCCGACGGGCGGAACGTCTGCAGCACCAGGACGAGCAGGAAGAACCCGCCCAGGGTGCCCACCACGGCCGCCACGCCACCGTCGGAGTCCGCCAGCAGCACCGCCACGTCCGCCGTCAGGCCCGCCAGCGCGGCGAGCAGGATGCCCTGCCGGGCCGGCCACATGCCGTTCAGCCGGAACCAGCCGGCCGCCGTCAGCAGCTGGAGCGGCGCGACCACCAGGGCCAGCGCGACCTGCCCGAGCGCGGCACCGCCGGCCAGCAGCGCGGCCACGGCGGCGGTGATCAGGGCCGGCTGCAGGCCCGGGTCGATGATCGGCGAGCCGGTC
>NZ_LFVW01000475.1:0-9100 GCF_001182915.1 Kitasatospora sp. MY 5-36 | reverse complement strand
GCCGCCCGGCTCGGCGTGCCCCCGGCCGCACTGGTCTGGCGGTACGGTCCGCACGGCAAGCCCGAGCCCGCGTCGGCCGGTGGGCTGCGGGTCAGCTGGTCGGCCTCGGGGGCGTTCGCGGCGCTGGCCCTCGCCGAGGGGCGGGCGGTCGGCGTCGACGTCGAGCGGCTCCACGACCCCCGGACGGCCGAGCGGATGGCCGCCCGCTGGTTCCCGTCCGAGGAGGCGCGGTTCGTCGCCGAGCCCGTCGAACCGGCCGAGCGGGCGGCGCGGTTCACCACCCTGTGGTGCCGCCGCGAGGCCTGCGTCAAGGCGTACGGCGGGCGGCTCGCGCAGTCCTTCGGCGTGCCCGTGGGCGGCCCCTCGCCGGTGCTCGTGGCTGACCCGGGCGGGCTCGGCACCGGCCCGTCCCGGCTTCGTGACGTTCCCGTGGCGGAGCCGTTCCGGGCTGCCGTGGCGGCCCTCGGGGAATCGCCGATGCATGTCAACTGCCGTATGTGGAAAGAAAATTGACGATGGATCGGACCCGTCGAGGTTTGGTCTGGACCAGCTCGCGAGGGCGCTGGTAGCGTCCCGGTCACACCCCCTGCCGAACCCTCCCCGGCCCTCCCCGGCGAGCCGAAAGGCGCGTACGACGTGACACCGCAGGACGCCCCACCGAACGATCCGACGTCACTCGGCGCGACACCGCGCGGCACGACAGCGACCCCCAGGCGGATCACCGTCCGGTACGCCGCCGAGGGCGGCGGCTCCGGCCCGCTCACCCGGGGCCAGGGCAACATGGTCCTCTGCATCCGGCGCGACCCGCCCGAGGGGATCAACAAGGACTCCGTCTGGCCGGTGCCCGACGGAGTCTCGGTCCCCGCCGGGCTGGTCGCCCTGCGCCTGCTGGTCGAACGCCACGAGTCGCTGCGGACCTCCTTCCCCGCGGGCGCCGGCCCGGACGGCTTCCCGGACCGCCAGCTGGTGCACCGGAACGGCCGGTTCGCCGTCACGGTGGTCGAGGCCGGCGGTCGGAGCGAGGCCGAACTGGACGTGCTGGCCGCCGAGTTGGGCCGGGCGGATGTCGCCGTCCCGGTGCCCCTCGACGCTCCGCCGCGGGTCCGGTTCACCATGCTCGCCGCGGGTGAGCGGCTGCTGCGGCTGGTCGCCGTGGTCTGCCACGCGGGTGCCGACGGCGCTGCCACCGCGGTGCTGATCCAGGACTGGCACGCCCTCGCCGCCGGGAAGGAGCTGCCGCCGGTCACCGCTCCGACCCCGCTGGAGGTCGCCGTCGCGGAGCAGAGCGCCCAGGGCCGCCGCAGGGCCGCGGCCGCACTGCGGCACTGGGCCCGGGTCCTGACCGCCGGCCCGCAGGTCGTCTTCGCCGACGCGCGGATCACCGGCCCGCCCGGCGACCACAGCGCCCTGCTGGTCCGCTCGCGCACCGCCGCGGACCACCTCGCCGCCGTCTGCCGGCGCACCGGCGCCAGTCCGTCGGTCGTCCTGCTCGCCGCCTTCGCCGCGCTGGTCGCCCACCGCTCCGGCCGCCGCGAGCTGGTGCTCTCGGCGCTCTCCGCCAACCGCCAGCGCGCCGCCCTGATCGACCACGTGGGCACCCTCGCGCAGGACGCGCTGATCCTGCTCGACACCGGCGCGGCCGACCTCGACCAGCTGATCGGCCGCGCCAAGTCCGCCTCGCTGAGCGCCTACTGGCACAGCACCCTGGACGCCCAGCAGGTCTGGCAGCTGGTGGACGACGCCGCCCACCTGCGCGGGGCCCGGTTCTCCCGCCAGGTGGTCGTCAACGACCTGAGCCTCACCATCCCGGCCGCCGTCGCCGACGCCCAGCCGCCCCCGGCCGTCGACCCCGAACTCACCGTCCTGCCCGCCCCGCCGCTGCCGGTCCGGCTGATGTTCACCATCCTGCGGATCACCGGCAGCCTCGACTTCGCCCTGATCGCCTGCCCCCAGGTGCTCGACCCCGAGGAGACCGAGGGCTTCGCCCGGGCCCTGCCGGCCCTGCTCGCGGCCGCCGCCGAGGGGCCGGTGCTGCTGTCCGACCTGCCCGCCGTGCTCGGCCCGCCGGGGGGTGAAAGGGGCGGCGAATGGCGGCTGGTCGACGGCGCCTGGATCGACCTCGCGGCCGTCCGCGAACTGCTGCGGACCGCCCTCGGGGAGCACCGACTCTCCGAGGAGGAGGGGAAGTTGGTGGTGGAACTGGCGACCGGTGACCCCTCGTTCGGCCCGGTCGAGGCCCACCGTGCGGTGGTCGCCGCCCTACCCGGACGCGACACCGCGATGGCGCCGCACCACTACGTCGTCCGGTATGCCGCTCCGGCGGGGGAGCGGACCGAGGCGGGCAGCGGGCGCGACCCGGCCGTCGCCGCCCGGCTGTCCGTGCTCACCTGAAGGGATGATCACGGCGGCCCCAACGGCGCTCACCCCCACGGGTCGTCGTGATCATCCACCGGGTCCCACGGAAGGTCCTCCCAGGAACAGGCGGAGGTCGCCCCCGAGGTGAGCCCCCAGGGGCTCGGCACCTCCTCCTCGCCGCCGTCCTGCACCGGCAGCCGGTCGATCACCGCGACCAGGGCGGGCGGTAGCTGCGGGGCCAGCCCGTGGTGCACCCGGGCGAGGATGTCGCGCCGCACGTCGTCCGGCAGCAGCGGCCGGTTCATCCGCAACGCCCGTGGGCCGGGCGGCCGTTCGGCCGTGGCCAGCTGGTCCGACCAGGCCCGCCAGTAGTCGGCGTCGTCGGTCTCGCCGAGCATCAGGTGGTGCAGGTGCAGGCAGTACGCGGCCGTCCCGCTGCCCGAGCCGGCCGCGAAGCGCCACCAGAACTCGGCGCCCTCCTCCTTGCCGGTCGCGTACAGCAGCGCGCCGAACACCTCGGCCCCCTCCGGCTGGATCCGGCGCGCGTTCACCAGCAGGTCGAGTCCGCGCGAGGCGTCCGGCGCGCCCAGCACCAGGGCCACCACCAGGCCGAGTTCGAACGCCGCCTGCTCGTGCTCCGACGGCAGGTGCGCGGGCGCGGCGGTGAGCCGCGCCCGGCGCACGGCGGCGATCCGCTCCGCATGGGCGCGTTCGGGCCGCGGGACGCGGAACACCGTGCGCCCGCCGTCGGCCCGGCCCGGGCCGTCCGGGGCCCGGTCCTCCGGTGCCGCCGTCACAGCTCCCCGCCGCCGTCCGGGAGTTCGCCCACCCCGAGCCGGCGGGCCAGCCTCTCCCGGGCGTGCCGGAGGTTGGAGTGCACCGTCGCCACCGGCCGCCCCAGGTACGCCGCGATCACCTTGACGTGCAGGCCGAGCAGGTACCGCAGGATCACCACGTCCCGCTGCCGGTCCGGCAGTTCGAGGATCGCCGCGTACAGCCGCACCTCGTCCGCCTCGCTGTGCAGCAGCCCCTTCGCCACCTGCTTGAAGGCGCCGATCACCGCCGCGAAGGTGACCGCCTCCACCTCGACCGGCTCCTCGGAGGCCACCCAGTCCGCGACGTGCCGATTGGCCAACCGCCAGGCGTACGCGGCCGGTTCCTCGAACCGGAGCACCTGTGACCAGCAGCGGGCCAGGTCGGCCTTCACCGCCGTGACCACCAGCTCCGCGTCGGACTGGCTGCCTATCCGGGTCAGGGCCAGGGCGCGCCAGGCGGGTTCGTGGGTCTCGCAGAAGGCCGCGTAGGGGAGGCCCAGGCGAAGTTCGGGGTCGGAGCGGAGTCCGGGGTCGGTGTCGGCCGTCGGCTCCGCCGCCGTCCCGCGGAGGTACGCCACGGCCGTTCCGCCCCGGTGCCTGCGCGTCGGGGCGCCCCTGTCGATCGTCATCGGGCCTGCTTTCCGTGGCCGCCGGCTGCGCACCGGGCCACCCGAGGGTCGGGCTGTCTGCGCCCATCCTCATTCCATCAGGCCTGTCACTCCAGGCTGCAATCCGAATACAGATTGTCATCTCATGGGAACCAGCGGTTGGTTGGAATGCCCGGAAGCTGTTCGGAACACGAGGGGCCGCGCCTATCGTGGGCGGGGAGGATCGATCGGGCACGGCACCGGGGGGAGAACACGGATGGGTCTCTACGACGGGGTGGACCTGCGGCTCAACGTTCCGCACTCGGCGCGGATGTACGACTACTTCCTCGGCGGGTTCACCAACTTCGCCGCCGACCGCGAGGCCGCCGGACACGCCCTCGCCGTCGCGCCCTGGCTGCGCGCCGCCGCCCGCGTCAACCGCTCCTTCATGCAGCGCTCGACCCGTGCCCTCGCCGAGCTCGGCTTCGACCAGTTCCTCGACATCGGCACCGGCATCCCCACCTCGCCGAACCTGCACGAGGTCGCCCAGGGCGTCCGGCCGGACGCCCGGGTGGTCTACGCCGACAACGACCCGATCGTGCTCTCGCACGCCCAGGCCCTGCTCACCGGCACCCCCGAGGGCCGCACCGCCTACGTCGAGGCCGACGCCACCGACCCGGCCCGGCTGCTCGCCGCCCCCGGACTGCGGGAGACCCTCGACCTGTCCCGCCCGGTCGCGCTCTCCCTCAACGCCCTGCTCCACTTCGTCCCCGACGCCCACGGCGCGTACGAGCTGGTCGAGCACCTCAAGTCCGCCCTCGTCCCGGGCAGCGCCCTGGTGATCACCCACGTCAGCCCCGAGTTCGCACCCGAGGACATCGCCACACTGACCCGGATCTACGAGGCGGCCGGCACCGCGGCCCAGGCCCGCACCCGGCTGCGGATCGCCCGCTTCTTCGACGGCTGGACCCTCCTGGAGCCGGGGCTCGTCCCCATCGCGCAGTGGCGGCCGTCCCCCGACGAGGCGCCCGTCGCCGCCGAGGAGGTCTCGCTGTACGCGGGGGTGGCCGTCCGGCCGTGACGGGGCGCCCCGGCCACACCCGCGGCCGGTCACATGGTGTTGACGATGAGCCCGATGTGGGTGAAGTAGTTCAGCCCGCCGAACGCCAGGAAGGCGAGGCCGGCCAGCCCCCACACGACGCCGATCACCGGGCTCATCCACCGCCGGGGGTCCCGCAGCGCGAAGGGGAAGAGCAGCGCCCCGATGCCGACCAGGACGTACAGCCCGGACATGAAGCTCGCCTCCAGCCACGGCCAGTCCGAGAACTCCCCGGAGATCGGCTCCTCCGGCGGGGCGGCGAAGAGCGTGTACTTCCAGCCCGCGGCGGCGATGCCGAAGCAGGCCAGCCCCATGCCGAAGACGAACACCGAGATCGGCGCGGCCACCCGGACCGTCCGGTCGACGCCGTCCGCGGCGAGGAGCTCGCTGCCGCGCTTCCAGAGGTAGAAGGAGGCGGTCAGCAGGAAGACGCCGAACGCCAGGGCGGGTTCGCCGAAGATGACGTTGTCGAACGGGAACCCCTGCCCGGCCAGCGGCCAGGTCAGGGTCATGTGCAGGCCGGTGGTGACGAGCGTGAACCCGAGGGCCCCGAACGCCAGCGCCCAGCCCTCGAGCGTGGTGCTGCGCCCCTGGACGAGGAGTCGGCGCCCCAGGGCGACCACCAGCAGGAGTCCGGCGCCGGCGGCCACCGACATGATCGTGTTGTAGGTCGGCATCCTGGCCCAGTCGATCTTCAGACCGGATGCGGCGAGCGGCATGGCGTGCTGAATCATGGATCAGGGATGACGCGACACCGTCCGTCGGCAAACCGCGCGCCGCCCGGGTCCACCCGGCGGGCCCAGCCGATCCCGTCCGGCGCCGCTCCCGCTCCTGTCCCACCCGCTCCCGTCCCACCCGTCCCACCCGTGCGACCCCGTCCCCCCGGGCCCAGACTGGTGATGGATCGACGCTGCCCCGGGAGGCTGGGAGAGGCATGCTGCTGGGACTCACCACCGCCTTGGTCGCGACCGTCTGCTTCGGCTTCGGGGCGGTCTTCCAGGCGCGCGGGGCGCGGTCGGCCCCGCGCGCCGACCGGGTCCGGGCGGGCCTGCTCGCCGCGCTGGCGCGGTCCTGGCAGTTCCTCCTCGGCACCCTGCTGGACATCGTCGGCTTCGCGCTGAGCATCGTCGCCCTGCGCACCCTCCCGCTCTTCCTCGTCCAGGCCGTCACCAACGCCAGCCTGGCCGTCACCGCCCTGGCCGCCGTTTGGCTGCTGGGCGCGCGGCTGCGCCGCGGCGACCTCGCGGGCATCCTCGCCGTGGTCGTCGGCCTGACCCTGCTGGCGCTCGGCTCCGGCCGGGAGGGCCGCGACCACGCCGCGCCCGCCTTCCACTGGGCGCTGCTCGCCACCACCGCCGTCCTGCTGCTCGCCACCCTGGTCCTGGTGCGGCGGGAGGGCAACGCGGCCGCGGCCGGCCTGGGGCTGCTGGCCGGGGCCGGCTTCGGCGTGACCAGCCTGGCCGTACGGGTGCTGGACGCCTCCGGCCCGGTCGCCGTGCTCACCGACCCGGCCGCCTACGCCCTCGCCGTCGGCGGCCTCGGCGGCTACCTCGCCTACGCCCTGGCCCTGCAACGCGGCACGGTGACGGCCGCGACCGCCGCCGGGACGGTGACCGAGACCTTCGGCCCGGCGCTGGTCGGCGTCACGGTGCTCGGGGACGCCGCGCGCCCCGGGTTCGAGTGGTGCGCGCTGACGGGCTTCGCGGTGGCGGTGGGCGGCACCTTCGTGCTCTCCCGCTTCGGGGAGCCGGAGGGCGGGCCCGCGGAGCCGACCGCCCCGCACCGGGACGCCGAGGCGGAGCCCGCCGTACCGCCCCGGTAGCCCGGACGGCTCCGCCGTGCGAAGGTGACTTTCCGGACAAAACGGACGGCTAGGCGGTCACAGAGCGGCAGGTGCCCGATGGCGGAGGAGCCCCACTCCCGACCCCGGCGGTCGGACCCGAAGGAGGTCACCGACCTCGCGGCTCCCGCGGACCGGAAGGCCCTGAAGCCCCCGCCGGACCCGGCCGACCGCCCCGTCGCGTTGATCACCGGCGCCTCCTCCGGGATCGGCCGCGCCACCGCCACCCGCCTGGCCGACGCCGGCTGGCTCACCCTGCTCTCCGGCACCGACCGCGCCCGCCTCGACGAACTCGCCGACCGCACCGGCGGCCGCGCCCTGCCCGAGGACCTGAGCA
The DNA here is from genome assembly GCF_001182915.1 of Kitasatospora sp. MY 5-36. Taxonomy (NCBI): domain Bacteria; kingdom Bacillati; phylum Actinomycetota; class Actinomycetes; order Kitasatosporales; family Streptomycetaceae; genus Kitasatospora; species Kitasatospora sp. MY 5-36. Next base: position 2,067 of record NZ_LFVW01000475.1, on the reverse strand, counting down.
AGCCGGACGGCCCGGCCCGCCTCGCCGAGGCCGCCCTGGCCGACGCCGGCCGGGTGGACGCCCTGGTCGCGAGCGCCGGCCTGGGCTGGCGCGGCCCGTACGCGCAGACGCCCTCCGACACCCTGGACCGGATGATCGAGGTCAACCTCGCCGCCCCGCTGCGCCTGGTCCGCCTGCTGCTGCCCGGCATGCTGGAGCGCCGCCGCGGCCGGATCGTGCTGCTCGGCTCGATCGTCGGCCAGGTCGGCTCGCGGGAGGAGTCCGGCTACGCGGCCACCAAGGGCGCGCTGACGATGTTCGCCGAGAGCCTCTGGTACGAGCTGCGCGGCACGGGTGTTGGGGTGCGCCTGGTGCTCCCCGGCGCGGTGGACACCCCGTTCTTCGAGCGGCGCGGCACCCCGTACGAGCGCGACTGGCCGAGGCTGGTCCCGGCGGACCGGGTCGCGGACGCGGTGGTGGCGACCATCACCACCGAACGCGACCGCCTCTACGTCCCGCACTGGCTCGGCTTCCCGTCCCGCCTCCACGGGGTGGCACCGGGCGTGTTCCGCCGGATGGCCGCCCGCTTCGAGTGAGCGCCGCTGTGCACCGGACGGGCACCGCCGCCGTCGCTGCCACTGCCCTCGCCGTCGGCGCGGAGTTCCTGCACCTCGCCCCGGCCGCCGTCCGCCTGCCGCCACTGCGCCGCACCCTGGCCCGCCGCACCGCCGGACACGGCGCCGCGCCCGACCACGTCGCCCTGACCTTCGACGACGGCCCCGATCCGGCCAGCACCCCGTACGTCCTCGACGCGCTGGACGAACTCGGCGCCCGCGCCACCTTCTTCCTGCTCGGCGCGATGCTGGAGCGCGCCCCCGGGCTCGGCCGCGAGCTGGTGCTGCGCGGCCACGAGGTGGCCGTCCACGGCTGGCACCACCGGCAGCAGTGGTACCCGGCCCCCGCCCGCGACCTGCGCGAACTGCGCCGCGCCAGCGAGGCCGTGACCGAACTCTGCGGCGCCCGCCCGCGCTGGTACCGCCCGCCGTACGGCGTCCTGACCGCCGGCCCGGCCCTGGCCGCCCGCCGACTCGGCCTGCGCAGCGTGCTGTGGACGGCCTGGGGCCGCGACTGGACGGCGGAGGCCACCGGCGAGTCCGTCTACGCGACCGCCCGCCCCGGCCTCACCGGCGGCGCCACCCTCCTGCTGCACGACTCCGACTGCACCTCCGCCCCCGGCTCCTGGCGCGCCACCCTCGCCGCCCTCCCACTGATCGCCGCCCACTGCCGCACCCACCGCCTCACCCTCGGCCCCCTCCGCGACCACCGGGTGCCGTCGGGCGCGGGGAACCGTCCGGGGTGACGGACGCACCGGCCACCACCCGCGCGGCTAGGGCCTGTCTTCGAACTCCCGTCGTCCGCCCGGAGGGCGGGCGGGGCGGCGTTGGGGTGCGTGCATCGCAAGGCGGAGGAGGGAGCCACTGCGGTGGGGGCACCTCCCGGCCGAAGGCTGGGGGCCATTGGCGACCGACGACAACGCGGCGAGGTGCGTGCCCCGGCGTCGACCCGCAGACGCGAGTTCGAAGACAGGCCCTAGCCCAGTCCCACCCGTCGCAGCGCCGCCCCGAACCCCGCCTGCCAGGCCTCCGGTGTGGCGCCGGCGGACGGTGCGGGCTCGGGGCGGCCGAGGGCGGCCAGGGCGTTGTGGACCACCTCGGCGGGGCGGGCGGTGGCGACGTCGGCGTGGCCGAGCTCCAGCTCGTGCTGGAGGTTGTCGCGCCCGTGCCCCTGCACCACGTCGAGGAGCAGCAGCCGCCGGCCCAGCGCCCGGGCCTCGCTGCAGGTGTCGCCCGAGCTGGTGACCACCAGGTCGGCGGCGGCCATCAGCGCGGGGACGCGGTCGGTGTAGCCGAAGGGGTGCAGCCGGGGCTCCCGGCGTGCGGCGGTCCGCAGCCGGCGCTCCAGCTCCCGGTTGCGCCCGGCCACCGCGAGTACGTGCGGCCCTGCGGCGGCCAGCGAGGCGGCGGTGCGGGCGAGCGGGCCGAGCCCCCAGGAGCCCGACATCAGCAGCACGCAGGCGGCGCCCGCCGG
>NZ_LFVW01000474.1:0-9120 GCF_001182915.1 Kitasatospora sp. MY 5-36 | reverse complement strand
CGAGGGCGCTGAGCGACCCGACGCACGACCGGTACCACCGGCGCCAGGAGCACGACGCGCACCGGCCGCACCGGACGCACCACCGGCACCACCAGCACCGAGGGGCGGTCGCCCCGCGACGCGAGTCGCCCGGCGACCGCCCCTTCGCCGTCCCCGGACGCCCGGCAACCGCCCGCCCCCCGCACGCGCCGGGGCAGGTGCGGGCCGGTCCGGGGACGGCCTCCGCAGTACCTGTCCGAGTCGTCCGAGCCGCATTACCACCTGGGGGCTTTCGCTGTCTCGCGGAAGTGCTTTTCCGATGATCTGTTCTACCGCGCTGCTGTGATTCCCCGGCGCCGACCTGGCCCAAGGTGACATGCTGCTCCAAGTCAGGGGGGTTGGTCCCAATGTCCGAAGTGTTCCGAGGACTGCCGTTCCAACGAGCACCAGAGGTCCGGCCGGAGGTCGAAGTGTCCGCCAACGTCAATCCCACCGTGCGCCGTCGGCGCCTCGGTTCGGAGCTGCGCAAACTCCGTGAGGGCCTCGGCATGACGGCGGAGGAGGTCGCCGGCCGGCTGATGGTCTCCCAGTCGAAGATCAGCCGGTTGGAGAACGGCCGGCGCAGCATCAGCCAGCGCGACGTGCGCGACCTCTGCGACGTCTACAAGGTGCCCGACGACCAGTTGCGCGCCAGCCTGATGGAGATGGCCAAGGAGTCCCGCCAGCGCGGCTGGTGGCACGACTTCAACGACATGCCGACCCCGTACAGCGTCTACATCGGGCTGGAGGCCGAGGCCTCCTCGATCCGCGCGTACGAGTCCTCCTTCGTCCCCGGCCTGCTGCAGACCGAGCACTACGCCCAGGCCGTGGTCGAGGGCACCCAGCCGGACACCGACGCGGTCGCCGTGCAGCGCCGGGTGCAGGTCCGGATGAAGCGCCAGGAGCGCGTCCACGGCGAGAACCAGCTGGGCAGCCTGTGGACCGTCATAGACGAGGCGGTGCTGCGCCGCGAGGTCGGCAGCAAGGCGGTGATGGCCCAGCAGCTGCGGCAGATGCTGGAACTCAGCCAGCGCCCGAACATCACCATCCAGGTGATCCCGTTCTCGCACGGCGCCCATCCCGGAATGACCGGGACATTCTCGCTGCTGGAGTTCCCCGAGTCAGCCGATTCCACAGTTGTCTACTTCGAAGGTGTGACGAGCGATCTCTACCTGGAGAAGGAGGCGGACGTGCGCCGCTATACCGGTCTGTACGACTACCTGAGAGCGGCCGCACTCGGTGTCTCGGAGAGCCGGTCGCTGATAGCCGACATCGAGAAGGAATTCCACGAATGATCACCCCGTCCGAGTACGGAACCCCTTGGCACAAGAGCAGTCACAGCGGGGGCCAAGGCGCCTGTGTGGAGATCGCCGTCCCCGGCGCGGGGGAGGTGGCCGTCCGGGACTCCAAGGACCCCCGGGGCCCCCAACTGCGCTTCTCGACCGAGGCGTGGAACACCTTCGCCTCGGCGGCGGCGGGCGGCGCCTTCGGCGAGCTCCCGGGCTGACCCCCTCCGGTTCCGCACTCGGACCAGTTGCCCGTAGCGGTGTCCGTCGCCCGTCGGCGGCCGGCGCTACGGGCAACTCCCGTTCCGGGGGCCGCCCCGGCCCGGCCCGGCTCCGGTCCCGAGGGCCGGTCCTGAGGGCCGGTCCTGAGAGCCGGTCCCGGTGCAACTCCGGCTCACAAGGCCCCGGTTCAGCCCGCCACCGGGTAGCGGGTGGTCCAGTTGGCGCCCTCCGGGGTCCGCCGGTCGTGCAGTTCGGTGCCGTGCACCAGCTCCATCACGAAGTCGTCGGCGAGTTCGAGGATCGCCCCGCGCCCTTCGAGCCCGGCCAGCAGGCCCGGCGGCAGCGCGGTGTCCCCGTGCAGCGCCCCGAGCAGGTTGCCGCAGATCGCGCCGGTGGAGTCGCTGTCCCCGGAGTGGTTGACCGCAAGCAGCAGGCCCGAGCGGACGTCGTGCGCGACGAGGGCGCAGTAGACCCCGATCGCCAGCGCCTCCTCGGCGACCCAGCCCTCCCCCAGCGCCTCGACCCGCTCGGCGGACGGCTCGCCGGCCCGCACCGCGTCCAGGGCGGCCCGCAGCGCCGCGGTGGTCTCCTCGTGCGCCGACCGCTCGGAGAGCAGGGCGAGCGCGAGGTGGACGCCCTCCTCCAGGGTGCCGCCGCGGGCGACGGACTGGACGATCACCGCGAGCGCGCCCGCCGCGAGGTAGCCGGTGGGGTGGCCGTGGGTGAGCACCGAGCACTCCACCGCGAGCTGGAACACCAGGCCCGGCTCCCAGGTGGTGAGCAGTCCGAAGGGCGCCGCCCGCACCACCGTGCCGCAGCCCTTGGAGTGCGGGTTCTTGGGGGCCTCCAGGGTGCCGAGCCGCTCGGCGTGGGCCCCGCTGAGGCCGGACAGGCAGCCCTGGCCGGGGGCGCGCTGGGCGTACAGCCACTCCTCGCGGCCGAGCCAGCCGAGGTCGGGGCGGCGCTCGTCCGGGCCCCAGTCGCGCTGGGTGGCGGCCCAGCGCAGGTAGGCCAGGTGCAGGTCGGTGGGCGGGTGCCAGCTGCCGGTGTCCCGTCGGATGTGGGCGCGTATCAGTCCGTCGACGGTGAAGAGGCTGAGCTGGGTGTCGTCGGTGACGGCGCCGGTGCGCCCGTACGCGGGGACGTAGCCGGTGACGCCCTGCGGGCCGTGCTGGGCCCGGATCTTCTCCAGCGACTCGAACTCGACGCCGGCTCCGAGCGCGTCGCCGATGGCACCGCCGAGCAGACAGCCCCGCACCCGGCTGCGGTAGTCCTGCTGCTGGGCGCGTGACCACAGTGGCATCACGACGGGGCGCCTTTCCTCGGGCGTGTGGGGGTCCGCGCGACGCTCGGCCGGGCGCGCGCCCTCGCACTGTATTCGAAGAGCCGGTCGGACCGGCCCCGTCCCCCGGACTTCGGCGCACCCGTCCCCGGGAGTTCACCGCCCCGTCCCGGCCGCCGCCCGTACGGCGGCCGGGACGGCGACCGGGGCGGCGACCGGGGCGGCGACCGGGACCGTCGCGGGCCTCAGTCCAGCACCGGCAGCAGCTCCGGCAGGTGCCCGTCCGAGGCCAGCGCCGCGGCCCGCCGTTCGGCCGGCACCTCGCCGTAGGTGGTGGTGCGCTGGCGGTGCGGGCGGCCCGCCGCCTCGGCGATCGCCTGGAGGTCGCGCACCGACTTGTAGCTCCCGTACGCCGAGCCGGCCATCCGCGAGATGGTCTCCTCCATCAGCGTGCCGCCGAGGTCGTTGGCGCCCGAGCGGAGCATCTCGGCCGCGCCCTCGGCGCCCAGCTTGACCCAGCTGGTCTGGATGTTGGGGATGTGCGGGTGCAGCAGCAGCCGGGCCATCGCGACCACCGCGCGGTTGTCCCGGGCGCTCGGGCCGGGCCGGGCGATGCCGGCCAGGTAGACCGGGGCGTTGGTGTGGATGAACGGCAGGGTCACGAACTCGGTGAAGCCGCCCGTCCGTTGCTGGATCCCGGCGAGCAGCCGCAGGTGGCCGAGCCAGTGCGCCGGGGTGTCCACGTGCCCGTACATCATCGTGGACGAGGAGCGGATGCCCAGCTCGTGCGCGGTGGTGACCACCTCGACCCAGGTGGCGGCCGGCAGCTTGCCCTTGGTGAGCACCCAGCGGACCTCGTCGTCGAGGATCTCGGCGGCGGTGCCCGGGATGGTGTCCAGGCCCGACTCCTTGGCGCGCTGCAGCCAGTCCCGGATCGACAGCCCGGTGCGGGTCGCGCCGTTGACCACCTCCATCGGCGAGAAGGCGTGCACGTGGATGCCGGGCACCCGCTCCTTCACCGCGCGGGCGATGTCGAAGTAGGCGGTGCCGGGCAGGTCCGGGTGGATGCCGCCCTGCATGCAGACCTCGGTGGCGCCCACCTCCCAGGCCTGCGCGGCCCGGTCGGCGACCTGCTCCAGGGAGAGGGTGTAGGCGTCCGCGTCGGTGCGCCGCTGGGCGAAGGCGCAGAAGCGGCAGCCGGTGTAGCAGACGTTGGTGAAGTTGATGTTCCTGGTGACGCAGTAGGTGACGTCGTCCCCGACGGCGTCCCGGCGGACGTCGTCGGCGATCCGGCAGAGCGCGTCCAGGGCCGGGCCGTCCGCGTGGAACAGGGCCAGCGCCTGGTCGTCGGTCAGCCGCGCCGGGTCGGCCGCGGCCACCGCCAGGGCCTCCCGGAGGTCCCCGGCGAGGCGCTCGGGTGCGCCCTTGGCGAGCACCTGCTCGCGCAGCACCTCCCAGTCGCCGTACACGTCCTCGAAGTCGGCCCGGCGGTCGCCGGTGCGGCCCTCGGTGTCGACGGCGGTGTGCAGGTCGGTGCGCCCGTACGACTCCGGCAGGTCCTCGGGCTCCTGCCAGGGCAGGCCGCGGACGACGGCGTCCGGGTTCGCCAGGCCGGTGGCCGGGTCGGCCAGGGCGCGCACGTGCGGCAGCACCCGCGGGTCCAGCCAGGGCTCGCCGCGCAGCACGTACTCGGGGTAGACGGCGAGGCGCTCGCGCAGCTCGAAGCCGGCCGCCGCCGAGCGCTCGGCGAGGCGCTCGATCTGCGGCCAGGGGCGCTCGGGGTTGACGTGGTCGGGGGTGAGCGGGGAGACCCCGCCCCAGTCGTCGACGCCGGCCGCGATCAGCCGCTCGTACTCGCCGTCCACCAGGTTCGGCGGGGCCTGGAGGCAGGCGGCCGGGCCCATCAGGTGCCGGGCGACGGCCACCGTGGCCACCAGCTCGTCCAGTTCGGCGTCCGGCATGCCGCGCATCGCGGTGTCCGGCTTGGCGCGGAAGTTCTGCAGGATCAGCTCCTGGACGCCGTGGTAGGCGCGGGAGACCCTGCGCAGCGCGAACAGCGACTCGGCGCGCTCCTGGTGCGTCTCGCCGATGCCGATCAGCAGGCCGCTGGTGAACGGGACGGAGCTGCGCCCGGCGTCCTCCAGCACCCGCAGCCGGACGGCCGGCTCCTTGTCCGGGGAGCCGAAGTGCGGGCCGCCGGGCTCGCTCCACAGCCGGGTGGCGGTGGTCTCCAGCATCATGCCCATCGAGGCGGAGACCGGCTTGAGCCGCTGGAAGTCCGTCCAGCCCAGCACCCCGGGGTTGAGGTGCGGCAGCAGGCCGGTCTCCTCCAGGATGCGGATCGACATGGCGCGCACGTAGGCGATGGTGTCGTCGTAGCCGTGCGCGTCCAGCCACTCGCGGGCCTCGGGCCAGCGGTCCTCGGGCTTGTCGCCGAGCGTGATCAGGGCTTCCTTGCAGCCGAGTTCGGCGCCGCGGCGGGCCACCTCCAGCACCTCGTCCGGGGACATGAACATCCCGTGCCCGTCCCGGCGCAGCTTCCCGGGGACGGTGGCGAAGGTGCAGTAGTGGCACTTGTCGCGGCAGAGCCGGGTGAGCGGGATGAAGACGCTCTTGGAGTAGGTGATGACGCCGGGGCGGCCGGCCGCTTCGAGTCCGGCGTCGCGGACCCTCGCGGCGCTCGCGCAGAGGTCCAGCAGGTCCTCGCCTCTGGCCTGCAACAGCACGGCGGCCTCGGTCACGTCGAGGGCGACGCCGTCCCGGGCGCGGCGCAGGGCGCGGCGCATCGCGTTCGCGGTCGGCGGGGTGCTGGAGTCCGTGGCGGTTCCGTCCATGGCGCGACCCTACGCCAGGGGTGGTACCGCGGGTGGAGACAACCCTGAGGCGGCATCAGGGTCGGCGTACCCACGAAGGTCAACCCGATCTGGCCCCACAGGGCGATGACGGCGGCGGCGTGGCGGCCTCTAATGGAAGGGCAAGGCCAACCACACGTGTTCGCGGAGGAGTTGAGGACGCCATGACCAATGAGAAGGCGGCGGGGGACGATCTGGACGCCGGTACGCCGTACCGCTCCCGACGGCGCGTACTGATGCGCGCCGGGGTGCCGGTGGCGGTGGTCGCCGCGATCGCCGCGGGGGTGGGACTGGTCCCGGCACTGGCCGCCGACAGCGCGCCCGACCTGCCGACGGTGAGCGCGGAGCAGCTGGTCGCCAAGGTGCTCGGCTCCGAGACCCAGGCGCTGTCCGGGTCGGTCGCCATCTCGACCGACCTCGGCGTGCCCGGCCAGCTGCTGAGCGGCGCGGCCGGCCTCGGCGGGGCGGTCGGCGGGCACGGCGGTGACGGCGGGGGCTCCACCGCCGACCCGCAGTCCAAGCTGCTCGGCCTGCTCGGCGGGGACCAGACGCTGCGGATCGCGGTGGACGGCCCGGACCGCCAGCGGGTGGACGTGCTGGAGAAGATGGCCGGCTACTCCATGGTCCGCAACGGCGACCAGGCCTGGGCCTGGGACAGCTCGTCCAACTCCGCGGTGCACATGACCGGTCGGGCCGCCGGCCAGGAACACGCCAAGACGCCGCTGTCCGAGCTGCCGACCACCCCGCAGGAGGCCGCCAGGCAGTTCCTGGCCGCGAGCGCCGGCACCACCTCGGTGACCGTCGCCGGGACGGCCAAGGTGGCCGGGCAGAACGCCTACCAGCTGAGCGTGAAGCCCACCCAGTCCGGTTCGACCCTCGCCGAGGTGCGGATCGCGGTGGCCGCCGACAACGGGGTGCCGCTGTCGGTGGCGGTGAAGTCCATCGACGGCAGCACCGTGCTGAACGTCCGCTTCACCCAGGTGTCCTTCGCCCGGCCGGACGCCAAGACCTTCGACTTCACCGTCCCCAAGGGCGCCAAGGTGACGGAGCAGAAGGCGCAGGACGCGGCCAAGGGCGCGCCGGGCGACGCCCGGGAGCACGTGGGCACCGGGGCCCCCGAGGGCCTCGACGTGATCGGCGAGGGCTGGACGACGGTCCTCGCCACCCGGCTGCCCGCCGCGGTGGACGGGGCCGCGGACGGCGCGCCGAAGGGCGACGCCAAGGGCGGCAAGCACGGCGGCCACGGGGCGGGGGCCGGTCAGTCGCTGAACCCGCAGTCGATGGTGAAGTCGCTCGGCAAGCCGGTCGCCGGCGGCACCCTGGTGAGCACCAAGGTGCTCAACGTCCTGCTCACCGACGACGGCCGGGTCCTGGCCGGCGCGGTGACCCTGCCGGTCCTCCAGCACGCCGCCGGGGTGAACTGACGGATGACCCAGGCTCCCGTAACGGGGGACGTTACGGAGCCGGCCGGGGGTCCGGGCGCCGCGTCGCGCCCGGCCCCCGCGCCCGTGCCCGCTCCTACCGCTCCTACCGCTCCTACCGCTCTTTCGACTCCCACTCCTTCGGCTTCCGACGACGTCATCCGGACCCGCGGCCTGACCAAGCGCTTCCGCGGCGGCCAGCTCGCCGTGGACGGCCTGGACCTCGCCGTGCCGCGCGGCTCCGTCTTCGGCTTCCTGGGCCCCAACGGCTCCGGCAAGACCACCACCATCCGGATGCTGATGGGCCTGATCGCCCCCACCTCGGGCGCGGCCACCGTCCTCGGCGAGTCGATGCCGCAGTCCGTCGCCACCGTGCTGCCCCGGGTGGGCGCGCTGATCGAGGGCCCGGCCCTGTACGGCTTCCTCACCGGACGGGACAACCTGGTGCGCTTCGACGCCGCCGACCCGACCGCCGACCCGCGCACCCGCCGCCGGCGCGTCGACACGGCCCTGGACCGGGTCGGTCTGAGCGCCGCGGCGGGCAAGAAGGCACGCGCGTACTCGCTGGGCATGAAGCAGCGCCTGGGCCTGGCCTCCGCGCTGCTCCAGCCGCGCGAGCTGCTGGTGCTGGACGAGCCGACCAACGGGCTGGACCCGCAGGGCATGCGGGAGATCCGGACGCTGGTCCGGGAGGTCGCGGCGGAGGGCACCACGGTGTTCCTCTCCTCGCACCTGCTGGACGAGATCGAACAGGTCTGCACCCATGCCGCGGTGATGTCCCGGGGCCGGCTGGTGGTGCAGGGCACCGTCGCCGAGCTGGCCGCCCGGGCGCAGGGCCGGCTGGTGGTCCGCACCCCGGACGTGGCGCGGGCCGCGGAGGTGCTGGCGGCCCACCGGGTCACCGCCCTGGTGCCCGGCGAGGACCGGGTGGACGGCGAGCCGGGCGTCCTGGACGAGGAGGCGCTGCCCAGGCTGTGCGCGGCGCTGGTCGGGGCCGGGGTGCGGGTGCACGGCTTCGGGCTGGAGCGGGGCACGTTGGAGGACGCCTTCGTGGCGCTGACCGGGGAGGGCTTCGATGTCGCGGGCTGAGGCACCGGCCGTGGGCGGGACGCTGCCGTTGACGACCGGCCGGCGGCCGCAGACGGCGGCCGGGTTCCTGGCGCTGTTCCGCAGCGAGCTGCACCTGACCTTCCGCCGGATGCGCACCAAGGTGCTGCTGGGCATCCTGGCGGCGCTGCCGATCCTGATCGGGGTGGTGGTCAAGCTCAACACGGACAGTCCGCACCAGGGCGGCGGCGGTCCGAGCTTCATCGCGCAGACCACGCAGAACGGGCTGTTCCTGGTCTTCACGGCGCTCGCGGTCGCGCTGCCGGTCTTCCTGCCGATGACGGTCGGCGTGGTCGCCGGGGACTCGGTGGCGGGCGAGTCGGCCGCCGGGACGCTGCGCTACCTGCTGGTCGCCCCGGCCGGGCGGACCAGGCTGCTGGCCGCCAAGTTCACCGCCGGGCTGGTGTTCTGCCTGGCGGCCACGGCGGCGGTCGCGGTGACGGCGCTGGCCGCGGGTGCCCTGCTCTTCCCGCTCGGCCGGGTCACGCTGATCTCCGGGGACACCATCGGCCTCGGCGACGCGCTGCTGCGCGCGCTGCTGGTGGCGCTGGTGGTCGCGGCCTCACTGGCCGGGCTGGTGGCGATCGGACTGTTCGTCTCCACGCTCACCGGCAGCGGCATCGCGGCGATGGCCGCGACCGTCGGGCTGGTGGTCACCGTCCAGATCCTGGACGTCTTCCCGCAGCTGCACGCCGTCAGCCCGTTCCTGTTCTCCCACTACTGGCTGAGCTTCGCGGACCTGCTGCGGGCGCCGATGTACTGGGACGGGGTGCTGAAGGACCTCGGCCTCCAGGCCGCCTACGTCGCCGTGTTCGGCTCGGCGGCCTGGTCCCGCTTCACCAGCCGGGACATCAGCGCGTGACGGCCTCCGGGGCGGCCGCGGGGGTGGCCGCCGCCGCGGGGGCGGGCTGCGGCACCGCCGCGGCGGCCCG
>NZ_LFVW01000046.1:0-231 GCF_001182915.1 Kitasatospora sp. MY 5-36 | reverse complement strand
CTGGTCGTGCGCCGCGGCGAGCCCGCCGAGCAGACGGCCAGGGTCGCCGCCGAGGCCGAGGCCGAGACCGGTGCCGGTGCCGGTGCCGCCACCGTCCACGTCGCCGCGGGCGTCAGCGCCTTCGCGCACCGGCGGGAGGAACGGCTGCGCGAGGTGTTCGGCGACCGCCTGCACGTCCACGACGCCTCGCTGACGGTCGTCCCGGCGGGCCGGATCACCCCGGCCGGCCGG
>NZ_LFVW01000473.1:0-9139 GCF_001182915.1 Kitasatospora sp. MY 5-36 | reverse complement strand
CACCGCGCTCGCCCTGGACGGGCAGGCCGCCCCGCCGGGCGTCCACCACGCCTCGCACCCCGACCCGGTCCGCGGCGGCGACCTGCTCACGGCCCTGGCCGCCCTCGGCCTGCTGCCCGCCCCGGACGGCCCGGACACCCCCTGGGAGGAGTGCCGCCGACTGCTGGCCGCCGCGCCCGGCCGGGTCTCCGAGCGGCAGTTCGGCCTGATCGCCCGCGACCACTGGTACCGCAGCGACCGGATCTGGCACCTCGCCGCCTGCCCGCCCGGCCCCGGCCCCCTGGCCCGCCTCCCCGAGGCCGCCCCCTGGTACCGCCAGGCGCTCGGCCGGCCCTGAGGGGCCGCCGGGAGGCGGGCGTCGCGGCCGGGGTTCTCCCGCTCCCGGTTCAGGAGGCCGCGTCGGCGAGCAGCGCGGTGGTCAGCTCGTGGAGGCGCCGCGCCGCCTCGGGGTCGAAGGCGGGGCCGGTGAGCTCCAGCGGCTCGCCCGTCATGGAGGCGGAGATGATCTCGGCGGGCGGCGCGTCGAGCGCCGCCAGGACCGGCACGATCCCCTCCTCCACCGGCCTGGCGTTCCGCCGCGCGGCCTCGATCTGCTCGGCCATGACCGGGTCGTACTCGCCGGAGAAGCCGGTGCGGACGCTGCCCGGGTTCAGCAGCACGTACCGCACCGGACCGGCCGGCCGCCGCTGGGCGAACCCGACGCCGAGCAGGTCGTTGAGGCGGCTGCCCTGCATCAGGGCGTCGATGCCGCTGTAGTCGCCCTCACGGCCCAGGTCGTTCCAGCGGATCTCGCCGAAGTCGATGCCCGGGCCGCAGACGTTGACCACGACGGGCGCCGGTGCGGCGGCCAGCAGGTCGGCCAGTTCGTGGCTGAGGACGAAGCGGCTGAGGTAGTACAGCGCGAAGGTGTGCTCGAAGCCCTCGGTCGTGACCAGGCGCGACGAGCGGAAGTGCTGGGCGCACAGGACCAGTCCGTCGATCCCGGCGAACCGGTCCCGGATCTCACCGACGGCCCTGCGGGTCTCGCTGACCAGGCTGAGGTCGGCGGCGATGAAGTGTGCGCGGTTCCCGGCGCCGATCCGCTCGGCCTCCGCGAGCACCTCGGCGCCCTTCTCGGCGTTGCGGCCGAGGACGACGACCTCGTCGCCGCGCCCCAGGTACGTCAGGGCAACGGCCTTGCCGATGCCGTCCGTACCACCCGAGACAACAATCGTTTTCACGCTGGGACCTCCACGGAACGGTGAACACGGGAGAACTCGCGGCGGGGAACGCCGGTGCGGCGGGAACCGACCTGTGGGAAGGCGTGCGGATACGCGCGCCGCCAAGTCATCGATTGATGACTCGGTCGAAGCTAATCGCGCCGGGATACCATGTCAACAGCTGATGACTTGATGCCGCAGCACCTGTCGACACACCGGGAGAATGCCGTGACCGCACCGTCGAGCGGCCGGCCGCCGCGCCACAAGCGCGACCGGGAGGCCACCAGAGCCGCCCTGCTGGCGGCCGCCCGGGTCCACTTCGGCCGCGAGGGCTACGCCGGGGCGAACGTCCGCGGCATCGCCCAGGACGTGGGCGTGGACGCCTCGTTGGTGTTCCGGTACTTCGGTTCGAAGCGGAAGCTGTTCGAGGAGGCGTCGGCCGAGGACGCGCAGGAGGCCGGGGCCGTGCTGGCCGGCCCGCCCGGCCAACTCCCTTACAGGCTGCTGGAGATGATCCTCCGCGAGGAACGGCCGGAGTCGGTGGGCGACCACCCGTTCATCGCCATGCTGCGGTCGGCCGGCGACGAGACGATCCGCGGTCAGCTGCACGACCAGGTGTGCGACACCTACATCGCGGGCCTGCGCGCCCTGGTCGACGGGCCGGACGCGGATCTGCGGGCGGAGCTGTTCAGCGCCTGGCTGCTGGGCATCAGCGTGGTGCGGACCGTGGTGCGCAGCGAGGTGCTCGCCGCCGCGACCCTGCCCGAGGTGGCACCGTACTTCGACCAGGTGGCCGCCGCCCTGCTCGGCGGGGGCGGCTCCGCCGATGACCGACGAGGCGGGCCCGATCGTTGAGGGGCCGCCGGTGCCGGGGTGTTCCCGTTGCGGCGGCCGGCGGCCCCCATCGGGCGTGGGACCGTCAGGCCGTGGCCTGCCCGGCGCCGGGGCGCTGGTTCTTCGCGTCGACGACGGCCCGGGTGACGATGGTCGTGCGCTCCACGACGGTGCCGGGCTTGATGCCGTACTCCTCCCGGACCTGCACGCCACGGCTGCCGAGGTACTGGTGGCTCTCCCGATCGAAGATCCACTCCGATCGCTCGCCGGTCTGGGGGTCGAGCCGCGCCAACGCGATCCCGTCGCGGCCGGAGACGTCCTGCGCGTGCTCGACCACCACCACGCCCGGGATCTTGCCGGCGGCCTCGTAGAGCGCGGCGGCGAGGGCGGAGGGGACGAGCTGCTCGCGGATGATGGAGCCGATCTCGTTGAACGCCTGCTGGTCGTGGTCCCGGTCGCCGCTCACCGTCGAGTAGACGGACTTCAGCAGCGCGTCGGGGTCGGCGGGCTGGGCCGCGAGCCACTGGTAGGTCAGCTGCTCGCGGGGCTCCTTGGTGTCCAGCGTGATGCCGCCCTTCGACTGGTAGCCCGGCTCGTCCAACCAGCCCTTGGTGCCGTCGGGGGACTTCCACACCTCGCGGTCGTGCAGCGGCTGGACCCAGGTGGCGGACTCCCCGGTGTCCGCGTTGTGACGGGTGGCCATGAAGGAGACCTGGCTCTTGACGTAGACGAACTGGCCCGGTCCGGGCTGGGGCGTGGTGCGCGCCGTCGCGGCGGCGGCGATCGCGTGGACCGTCGAGGCGAGCTGGACGGTGCTCCCCTCCTCGATCCGCACGACGGGTGCCTTGACCAGCCGTGGGGAGCCGACGGTGTCGGCCGGGGTGTTCAGGGAGACGACCACGGCGAGGGCCGCGGCCGCGGCGACCGGCGCCGCGAAGAGGACGGTGCGGCGCAGCGGGCGCCGTACCGGGGCGGCCGCGGGGGCGGCCTGGTCGGGCCGGTGGATCTCGCTCATCAGGTGCTCCTCGAGCAGGTCCTGGCGGTCGGCCGCCAGGCGGGGATCGGCCGGCGCCGGCAGTAGACGGGCCAGTTCCGCGTGGTCGAGCGGTTCGGTGTGCCGCCGCGAGTTGCGGATCATCGGTGCGTCTCCTTGTGCGGCCGGGCCGCGGTGTTGCGGCTGCCCTGTACTTGTCCGGGGATCGGGAGCGGTTCCGTGTTCTGCTGCGCGGCGCGCAGTTCCTCGGCCGCGAGTCTGCGCAGTCGGGTGCGGGCGCGGGAGAGGCGCGAGCGTACGGTGCCGACGGGTATGCCGAGGGTGGCCGCCGCTTCCGCGTAGCCGAGCCCGGACCAGACGCAGAGCGCGAAGACCTCGCGTTCCGAGCGCCGCAGGCGCCCCAAGGCCTTGTGGGCGGCGGCGAGTTGCTCGGAGTCGGCGATGCGGCCGACGAGTTCGTCGGCGAAGTCGGGGACCGGGTCGGTCGCGGGCATGCGGGCCAGGGCCGCGCTGTGGCGGCGGGCGGCGCGCGTCGTGTTGCGCAGCACGTTGACGGCGATGCCCATGAGCCAGGGGCGTGGGCTGTCGCCCTCGTCGCGGAGTTTCCCGCGCAGGCGCCAGGCCTCGAGGAAGGTCAGCGAGACCACGTCCTCGGCGAGTGCCCAGTTCCCGGTCACGCGCACGGCGTGGCGGTACACCAGGGAGGCGTGGTCCCGGAAGAGGTCGCGGAACGCTTCGGGGTTCCCGGCCCGGAGCCGGGAGTGTGGATGGTTCACGTCATGCCTTGTCCGGGCGGGAGGGCCGGTTCCCGTGACCCGGGTCACCATCCGCGGCGTCAGTTCCTGGGGACCAGGGTGTTCTCGTTGCGGCGGCCGGCGGCGTGGTCGTCGATGTTGCGGGCGGTGGCGTCGATGATCTGGCCGACGGCGGTGCGGGTGAAGTAGGCCTGGTGGCTGGTGACGAGGACCTGGGGGAAGGTGACGAGGCGGGCGAGGGTGTCGTCGGTGATGCCCTCGATGGAGCGGTCGGTGAAGAAGACGCCGGTCTCCTCCTCGTAGACGTCGAGGCCGACGCCGGAGAGGCGGCCGGCGCGCAGGGTCTCGACGAGGGCGGCGCTGTCGACGAGGCCGCCGCGGCTGGAGTTGATGAGGATGGCGTCGTCCTTCATGCGGGCGAGGGCGGCGCCGTCGATGAGGTGGTGGGTGGCCGGGAGGAGGGGGACGTGGAGGCTCACCAGGTCGGCGCGGGAGAGGAGTTCGGGCAGTTCGGTGTAGTGCATGCCGAGGTCGAGGCAGGCCGGGTTCCGTGCGATGTCCCAGCCGAGGAGTTCGGTGCCGAAGCCGGCGGCGATGCGGGCGAAGCACTCGCCGATCTTGCCGGTGCCGATGACGCCGACGGTCATGCCGTGGATGTCGCGGCCGAGGAGCCCGTCGAGGCGGAAGTCGAACTCGCGGGAGCGGCTCGCGGCGCGGGTGAGGCGGCGGTTGACGGCCAGCGCGAGGGTCCAGGCGTGTTCGGCCACGGAGTACGGGCTGTAGTGGGAGACCCGGGCGACGGTGAGGCCGAGTTCGGCGGCCGCGTCGAGGTCGATGTTGTTGAAGCCGGTGGAGCGCTGGGCGATCAGCTCGGTGCCGCCGGCGGCGAGGACGGCGAGGGTCTCGGCGTCCAGGACGGCGTTGACGCTGCTGCTGACGGCCGGGTAGCCGGCGGCCAGCGGGGCGGTGTCGCGGTTGAGGAACACGTCGAGGCAGCGCAGCCCGTGGCGGCCGGCGAAGGCCTGCTCCAGCAGCGGCCGCTCGTCGGCCTGCACTCCGTAGGCGAGGATCTCCATGCCGGACACGCTAGCGGCGGGGACCGCCGGACGCCCGCCGGGTGCGGCAAGCGCCCCTGGAACGTACGGAGGCCCCCGGGCCGCGCGGGGCGGGCCGGGGGCCTCCGGGGAGGGCAGGGGGCGGTCAGAGGACCGTCTCGGCCTCCAGGTAGCGGTCCTGCGGCACGGTCTTCAGCTCGGCGACCGCCTCGGCCAGCGGCACCAGGTTGATGTTGGTGCCCTGCAGCGCGGTGATGTGCCCGAAGGCGCCCTTGTGGACGGCCTCGACGGCGTGCCAGCCGAAGCGGGTGGCGAGCACCCGGTCGTAGGCGGTCGGGGTGCCGCCGCGCTGGGTGTGGCCGAGGATCACCGGGCGGGCCTCCTTGCCGAGGCGGTGCTCCAGCTCGCGGGAGAGCTGGGTGGCGATGCCGGTGAACCGCTCGTGGCCGTAGATGTCCTTGGTGCCCTCCTCCCAGTGCATGGTGCCGGGCTCGGGCTTGGCGCCCTCGGCGCAGACCACGATGGCGAACTTCTTCTGGCGGTCGAAGCGCTCGCGGACGACCTCGGTGAGCTTGTCGATGTGGAACGGGCGCTCCGGGACGACGATGGCGTGCGCGCCGGCGGCCATGCCCGCGTTCAGCGCGATCCAGCCGGTGTGCCGGCCCATGACCTCGACGACCATGACGCGCTGGTGGGACTCGGCGGTGGTCTTCAGCCGGTCCAGCGCCTCGGTGGCGACCGAGACGGCGGTGTCGAAGCCGAAGGTCACGTCGGTGGCGGCGATGTCGTTGTCGATGGTCTTGGGCACGCCGACGATCGGCAGGCCCGCGTCGCTCATCAGCTTGGCGGCCTTCAGGGTGCCCTCGCCGCCGATCGGGATGACCGCGTCCAGGCCGAGGTCGGCACAGTACTTCTTGGCCCGTTCGACGCCGTCCCGCAGGTGGCTCGGCTGGACCCGGGAGGAACCGAGGATGGTGCCGCCCTGGGCCAGGATGCCGCTCACCGAGTCCAGGGTCAGGGGGCGGTGGTGGCCCTCAAGGAAACCGCGCCACCCGTCCTCGAACCCGATGATCTCGTCGCCGTGGTCGCCCACCCCCCGGTGGACCACGGAGCGGATCACCGCGTTCAGGCCGGGGCAGTCACCGCCGCTGGTCAGCACTCCGATACGCATTAGCTTTGCAACTCCCGAGCAGAACCGAGGAACGGCCGGACTACAGGCTGGGACGACGAGCCGTCACCGTAACGGGGCGCTCCCTCGCCGTGGTGGCGGGGAGGTGGCCGCGGGGTGAAGGACCGGCCGATCCGGACAGAACGCCCGAAAACGGCCGCGAAGTCGAGCATACGGCCCCTGGTCCGGCCGGGCAGGAGCCGACGCGGGAGCGGCGCCGTCGGCGCCCCCGCGCGGAATTGCAGCCTGCTGCCGAGGAGGGTGTGCAGTAGGCAGCCCCATTGTGGTACGTCCGGGGCCGCCCGCGGACCGGGTGACCGCATGGCGGGCACCCGGCCGGGGCGTACGGATGTACTACTGGGGACGCGTCGCGGCCGCGATGCGCTCGGCGCGCAGCGCGTCGTACCAGGTGGTGTCGGCCGGCGGCAGCGCGGCGACGTCCAGCGCCAGCTTGAGCAGCATGTCGGCCACGGCGGGGTTGCGGGCCAGCACCGGGCCGTGCAGGTAGGTGCCGAACACGGTGTCCCGCCAGGCGCCCTCGGTGCCGTCACCGGTGCCGTTGCCCCGGCCGACGCTGACGGTGGCGAAGGGCTGCACGCCCTGGCCGAGATGGGTGACGCCCTGGTGGTTCTCGAAGCCGGTCAGCTGCGGCAGGCCGAGCCGGGGGTCGATGTCGGCGAGCACGTCGCCGACGCAGCGGGCGCCCTCGCCGCGGGTGGTCCAGACGTCGAGCAGGCCCAGGCCCGGCTCGCGCTCGCCGAGGTCGTTGATGAACTCGTGGCCCATGATCTGGAAACCGGCGCAGACACCGAAGATGATCGCGCCGTTCTCGGCGGCCCGCACCAGGCCGCTGTCGGCGCGCAGCCGCTCGGCGGCCAGGCGCTGCGGGCGGTCCTCGCCGCCGCCGATCAGGTAGATGTCGCCGCTGGTGGGGATCGCCTGGTCGGAGCGGACGTCGATCCGGGTCACGTTGAGGTGGCGCTGGCGGGCCCGGCGCTCCACGACCAGGGCGTTGCCCCGGTCGCCGTAGGTGCTGAGCAGGTCCGGGTAGACCCAGACCACGCGCAGGCTGCTCTCACTCATCCTCGAAGGCCTTCCGTCACGTAAAGACTGGTGTGCGGGCGCGGCATCAGCCGGCCACGACCTTCCGCAGCTGCTGGAAGGCGGTGTAGTTGGCGATGGCCTCGATCCGGCCGGGCGGGGCCATCCGGACGGCCTGCTCCAGCGTGTCGACCACGTGGAACTGGAGTCCGGCGACCTCCAGGCGGACGGCCAGGTCCAGCTTGCGCTGGCCCATCACGAAGACCGGGTGCCCGGCGAGGCGCTCGTAGTCGACGTCCCACAGCCAGGAGGTGTCGGTGCCGTCGGCGTCGAGGGCGTTGACGGAGAGGATCACCGGGGCGGGCGGGCCGTCGATCAGCGAGAAGGTCTCCAGCCAGCCGGCCGGGTTCTTGGCCAGCAGCAGGCGGATGTCCCGGCCCTGGTACTGGACCACGTCGTAGCGGCCGGCCACGGCGGCCACCGAGCGCATCCGCTCCAGGGCGACCTGCGGGGCGACGCCGAACACGGCGGCGACGGCGGCCGAGCTGGTGGCGTTGGCCAGGTTGGCCCGGCCCGGCAGCTGGAGCTGGATCGGCCAGGCGCCGCGCTGCGGGTCGATCACGTGGGTGCCCTGGAGCGCCCAGTGCGGGTTGGGCCGGCGGAAGCCGCAGTCCTGGCAGAACCAGTCGTCGCCGGGGCGCTGCATCACACCGCCGCAGGCGGGGCAGGACCAGGCGTCCTCCTTCCAGGCCTGTCCGGCGGCCACCCAGACCACCTTCTTGCAGGAGGAGGCGGCCCAGGTCACCAGCGGGTCGTCGGCGTTGGCGATGACCACGGCCTCGGTGTTCTGGAGGCCCTCGCGCCACTTCTCGGCCATCATCCGGGTCTCGGCGGCGCGGTCGAGCTGGTCGCGGGAGAGGTTGAGCAGGGCGATCGCCTTGGGGCGGGTGTCGCGGGCGACCATCGCCAGGTACTTCTCGTCGACCTCGATCACGCCGAAGCGGGCGTCGTTGCCGCCGGCCAGGGCGGAGGTGATGCCGGCGGGCATGTTGGCGCCCAGGGCGTTGGAGACCACCGGACCGGCGGCGCGCAGCGCCTCGGCGATCAGGCGGGTGGTGGTGGTCTTGCCGTTGGTCGCGCTGACCAGGACGACGTCGAGGTTCTCGGCGAGGGTGGCGAGCAGGTCGGGGTCGAGCTTGAGGGCGACCTTGCCGCCGATCACCGAGCCGCTCCCGCGCCCGGCCTTGCGCGACACGGCGGCGGCGACCCGGCCGGCGGTGACCGCGATCTTGGCGCGGGCCGGCAGCGAGGCGTCGCGTGCGCCTGTGGGCTCCGATTCGGTGCCTGCCATGCTCAGTGGTTCCTCCTTGCTGCGGCACCACCCGTGGCCGAATAACGGGCCGTCGGGCGGCGGGGACGGGGGTCAGCCTACCGACTCCGTCGCCCGACCGGACGATCCGGACCCCGTGCCGCCTGCTGCGACGCGCTCGCGGGTGCTGCTGACGGCCTGTCGGGGAGAGCGGTGTACGGAGCAGCCCCAAGGGTTCGGCTCCGAACCCCTACTGCTTTGACGACGCTCGACGACCACCGTCGGGTTCCCGACCTGGCCGGGTAAGGATCTGGTGAAGAAATGATCAGCGTCCCGGATGGTGGGCGCAGCCGGCCGGATCCCCGGCGGCCAGCATGGCGGTGATCACCAGGGTGCCGTCCTCGGCCCGGAAGTCCAGCGGCGCGTCCAGCCGTCGCATCGCGGCGATCAGCCCGGTGTTGCCGCCCTGGGTCACCGCGTACACCGTGCGGACGCCGGCCGCCCGGGCCGTCGCCGACAGCCGCCGCAGCAGCGCCGCGCCCAGCCCGTGCCGCTGCCAGTCGTCCTCGACCAGGACGGCCAGCTCGGCCTCGCCGTCGTCCCACATCAGGTGCCCGAGCGCGAGGATCCGCCCGTCCGGAGCGGCCACCGCGTAGCTGCGGCCGTGCCGCGGGTCCAGCAGGTGGTCCAGGTAGCGGCCGGCGTCGCGGACCGGGCCGTGGTAGCGCAGCCGCAGCGCGGCGGGGGAGCAGCGCCCGTGCATCGCCAGCGCCGCCGCCCGGTC
>NZ_LFVW01000472.1:0-9142 GCF_001182915.1 Kitasatospora sp. MY 5-36 | reverse complement strand
CCGGCTCGCGCCGCGCGGGTGGTGCCGGAGGCCCCGGCCGCCGTCCCGCGCGCGGCCAGTTCGCTGAGCCGCTCGTGCAGCGCGGCGGCCCCGGGCCGTTCGGCGGGTTCCTTGGCCAGGCAGGCCCGGATCAGCGGCGCCAGTTGCGGCGGTACGGCGGCGAGGTCGGGCTCCTCGTGGACGACCCGGTACAGCATCACTTCGGAGGAGGCCCCGGAGCCGAACGGGGTGTCCCCGGTGAGCGCGTAGGCGAGGGTGGCCCCGAAGGCGAAGACGTCGGTGGCGGGGGTGACGGCGGCCCCGCGCACCTGCTCGGGCGCGAGGAAGCCGGGGGAGCCGACGGCGGTGCCGACGTGGGTGAGGGTGCTGGCGCCGCGCGACCACGCGATGCCGAAGTCGATGATCCGCGGGCCCCGGGGCGAGAGCAGGATGTTGGAGGGCTTGAGGTCCCGATGGACCACTCCGGCCTCGTGCACCTTGACCAGTCCGTCGGCCAGCGCGGCCCCGATCCGGGCCGCCTCGGGCCAGTTCAGCGGTCCTTCGTCGCCGACCCGCTTGTACAGCGAGGGCCCGGGGACGTACGCGGTGGCGAGCCAGGGCCGTTCGGTCTCGATGTCCGAGCCGACCACGCGCGCGGTGCAGCCGCCCCGGATCCGGGAGGCGGCGGCGATCTCGCGGGCGAAGCGGGTGCGGAACTCCTGGTCCTCGGCGAGTTCGGCGCGGATCAGCTTGAGGGCGACGCGCTGCCCGCGGCGGTCGGAGCCGAGGTAGACCACGCCCATGCCGCCGGCGCCCAGTCGCCGGTGCAGGCGGTACGGCCCGACGATGCGGGGGTCCTCACGCCTCAGCCGCATCATCGCCATGTTTCGTTCCCCGTCAGCCGGTGGGTGAGGCCCCGTCGGTTGGGCCATCGTCAGTTTCTGTCTGGCACAGCTTACGGACTGCCCGCTGCGGTGTGCTGATACGCAACACCCGTAGCCACCGTGCGATTGTCGGATCTTGCGCTGACCTGCAGGTCACAGGGCCGTCGGAGGGCCTCTCGGGGTTGCCCCTCAGGGTTCCCCCGGGGGTCGGATGAGCCCGCTGTCCCCCTGCGGTAGTAGGCCTCAAGTCCGATCGTCATCCTCCGGGACGTCCGAGGAACAGTACGACGGCATGACGCCCGGAGGGGCCCCCGACCAATAGCGTTGTGCTCAGCGGTGGACGGGGAGCTCGTCCCCCGAGGTAAGCCGTCCACCGCGCCAACTCGACCGGATCAGGAGCCAGGACATGCCACCGCAGCTCACGGGAACCCCCCGCCGCCGTCGGCAGGCCTCCCTCCGGACGGGGTCCGCCGAGCAGCCCACGCGGCACCCCGCCGTGGCGTTGGCCATGGCCCTGCCGTGCGCCGTGCTGCTGGTGCTGCTCTTCGGAGGGTGGGAGCAGATGGCGAACCAGGCCCAGGCCGTCGCCGATCTGATCGCCCGCTGAGCAGGGGAAAGAAGGACACCGGCTCCGAGGCCGGTCGAAGACGGGCACCGAACCCCTGGGGACGGGGAGCGGTGCCGCCGGGGAGGCCGCGGCCGCGATGACACGCGGACGGGCGTGGGCGGTGCGCAGAGCGCCCCGGCAGGCGGAGACGCCGCGTACGGACGTCGGTGAGGGCGTCCGTACGCGGCTCTTCTCTTTTCCCGGCGCTTCCCCGCCGGAGGCCCGGCTCCCGGAACCACCCGAACGGGACGACAAAAGGCCGGGGCCGCGACCCTTACGGATCGCGGCCCCGGCCGTTAACGTGCGCGATACTGGGATTGAACCAGTGACCCCTACCGTGTCAAGGTAGTGCTCTCCCGCTGAGCTAATCGCGCCTGTGCGGCGGTGTTGCAGCAGACCCCGGAAGGCCCGTTAACGTGCGCGATACTGGGATTGAACCAGTGACCCCTACCGTGTCAAGGTAGTGCTCTCCCGCTGAGCTAATCGCGCGGGGAGGCCTCCCGGAAGAACCGGGAGGACCTCTTGGAGGTGGAGACGGGATTTGAACCCGTGTACACGGCTTTGCAGGCCGTTGCCTCGCCTCTCGGCCACTCCACCAGGCAACACATGAAGAACGATCTTACACTGTTCTCCATCGAGCGGACGACGAGATTCGAACTCGCGACCCTCACCTTGGCAAGGTGATGCTCTACCAACTGAGCCACGTCCGCCTGTCTCCCGGGGGGCTTCACCGCTTTTCTTCGGCTGCGCTCCCTGGCGACGTGTTGAACTCTAGCGGATTCCCGGGCCAGCTAAAAATCCGTTCCCGCAGCATGCCGAGGGGATGGCCGGCGAGTGCCGTCCCGTCAGCCCTCCCGGCCGACCACCGGCCACCACCTGCGCCGCTCCCGGACGATCATCCGCAGGCCACCCGGCGCACACCCGCACGACGCACGCGACTGCTCGTACGCGGGGGCGCGAGCCGGGCCGGGCCCACGCCCCCCGACCTACACTTCAGACACCGCCCCCCAGCACCACCGCGCAGGAGAACCGTGTCCGGCCACCCCGCCCCCCGCACCCCGCTCGCCCGCTTCGGCGGCCGCCTCGCCACCGGACTGCGCGACGTCACCTCGGACCCGGCCGCCCTGGACTCCGCCGGCTACTGGGCCGTCGCCTACGACTTCGAGGGCCGCCTCACCTGCGCCCGCTTCGACGAGGTCCGCCCCGCCCCCGCCCCGCCCTCCGGCGCCGGCTGGCGCGGACCGGAAGCCGGCGGCTGGCACAGCTCCCTCGACCGCGCCGCCTACACCGCGGGCGTCCGCCGCATCCGCGAGCACATAGCCGCCGGCGAGGTCTACCAGGCCAACCTCTGCCGGGTGCTCTCCGCACCACTGCCCGACCCGGACCGCAGCGACGTCGACGCCCTCACCGGCCTCCTCGCCCACGGCAACCCCGCCCCCTACGCCGGCACCATCCGCCTGCCCGACCACGGCGTCGAGATCGCCACCGCCTCGCCCGAGCTCTACCTGCGCCGCACCGGCCGCACCGTCTCCTCCGGCCCGATCAAGGGCACCGGCCGCACCGAGGACGACCTCCTCGACAAGGACCACGCCGAGAACGTGATGATCGTCGACCTGGTCCGCAACGACCTCGGCCGGGTCTGCGGGACCGGCACCGTCACCGTCCCCGACCTCTGCGCCGTCGAGAAGCACCCCGGCCTGGTCCACCTCGTCTCCACCGTCGAGGGCACCCTGCGCGAGGGCGCCGGCTGGCCCGAACTCCTCGCCGCCACCTTCCCGCCCGGCTCCGTCACCGGCGCCCCCAAGTCCAGCGCCCTGCGGATCATCGACGCCCTGGAGACCGCCCCCCGCGGCCCGTACTGCGGCGCCGTCGGCTGGGTCGACGCCGACCGCGGCGAGGCCGAACTCGCCGTCGGCATCCGCACCTTCTGGATCGACCGGACGGACCCCGCCGCACCCGTCCTGCGCTTCGGCACCGGCGCCGGCATCACCTGGGGCTCCGACCCCGAACGCGAATGGGCCGAAACCGAACTGAAGGCAGCCCGCCTGGTCGCGATAGCGTCGGGCGGCGAACCCGGTGGCGAGTCCGGCAGCGGATCCGACCCGACCGGGGCCTGAGCCCCCACCGCCTAGGAGCAGCACCCGATGCACAACCGCACCACGAGCTGGGTCAACGGGGCCCTCGTCGACTCCGCCGACGCGACCGTCTCGGTCCTCGACCACGGCCTCACCACCGGCGACGGCGTCTTCGAGACCCTGAAGACGGTCGACGGCCGGGCATTCGCGGTCACCCGCCACCTCGACCGGCTCACCCGCTCCGCCCGCGGCCTCGGCCTGGCCGACCCCGACCACGACCTGGTCCGCGAGGCCTGCGACCAGGTCCTCGCCGCCAACCCCGCACCGCTCGGCCGGCTGCGCATCACCTACACCGGCGGCAACGGCCCGCTCAGCTCCGAGCGCGGCACCACCGGCCCCACCCTGGTCGTCGCCCTCAGCGCGATCGGCCACCGCCCCGACGAGACCGCCGTCGCCGTCGTCCCCTGGCGCCGCAACGAGCACAGCGCCGTCGCCGGCCTCAAGACCACCTCGTACGCCGAGAACGTCGTCGCCCTGGCCGCCGCCCACCGCGCCGGCGCCTCCGAGGCCCTGTTCGCCAACACCGCCGGCCTGCTCTGCGAGGGCACCGGCTCCAACGTCTTCGTGGTCCTCGGCGGCCGCCTGCTCACCCCCGCCCTCGCCTCCGGCTGCCTGGCCGGCATCACCCGGCGGCTCGTCATCGACTGGTGCGGTGCCGAGGAGGCCGACCTCCCGCTCACCGACCTCCAGGACGCCGAGGAGGTCTTCCTGACCTCCACCACCCGCGACGTCCAGGCCGTCACCCGGGTCGACGACCGCGAACTGCCCGGCATCGGCCCCGTCACCGCCAAGGCCATGGCCGTCTTCGCCGAGCGCAGCGGCGACGACCTCGACCCGTGATCCCCGGCCGGGGAGCAGGCCGACCGCGTGGATAACCTCCCCCGCAACGGGAAGGGACCACCACATGACCACCACGCTGCGCCCCGAGGGCCCGGAGACACCCACCGCGGCCGGCGGCCGCACCAGACGCTGGCTGATCCTCTCGAACGGCCGCCCGGTCGGCGCGGTGCGCACCACCGCCGACCCGCAGGGCGGTCAACTCTTCGGGAGAATATCCGAGTTGGAAGTCACCGAGGGCCGCGGCCGGGGCCGCGGCACCTTCGGCGGGCTGGCCGCCGAGGAGGTGCTGCGCACCTGGGGCTGCACCCGGGTCGACGTCGCCGTCCCGGAGTCGGCCGCGGCGGCCCGGGGGCTCGCCGCGACCCTCGGCTACACCGAGCGGGCCCTGGCCATGTCCAAGCCGCTGGTCGACGTCCCCGAGCTGCCCGCCGGGCTGAGCGCGCGCCCCTTCGACGACCCGGCCGAACTCCGGGCCTGGTACGAGGAGTCCGCGGACGACTACGTCCGCATGATGGTCGGTTCCGGACTCACCGAGGAACAGGCCCGCGCCCGCATGGCCGCCGGGCCGCAGAGCCCGCCCACGCCGGACCCGGAGGCCCCCGGCATGGTCGTGCGCCGCCTGTACGGCGCCGACGGCGGGGAGGGCCCGTACGGCCTGCTCTGGCTGCAGCCGCGCCTGCGCGACCAGCCGGACGGCGAACCGCTCGCCTGGGTGATGAAGGTCGAGGTGTCCCCGGCCCATCAGGGCCAGGGACACGGACGCACACTGATGCTGCTCGCCGAACGCGAGTGCCTGGCCGCCGGGGTGCGGCACCTCGGCCTCAACGTCTTCGCCGGCAACGAGGTCGCCATCCGGCTCTACACCTCGCTCGGCTACCGGGTCACCGAGCGCGTCTACGGCAAGCAGCTGTGACCGGTCGTGCGGTCAGGAGGACTTCGCCGCCTCGAGGACGGCCACGATCCGCTCGCGCAGCCCGTCCTGGCTCTGCCCGCCGTCGAGGCGCTTCCCGCCGATCACGTACGTCGGCGTGCCCGTGACCCCGATCGCCTTGCCCTCGGCCTGGTCGGCGTCGACGGTCAGCATGTGCCGGCCGTCGACCAGCGCGGTGTCGACCTCCTCGACGTCGGCCCCGACCTCCCGGGCCACCTCCAGCAGCACCTGCTGCCCGCGCGCGTCCAGCTCCGCGGTGCGGGCCAGCAGGGCCTCCACGAAGGGCCAGCCCAGCCCCTGCGCGAACGCCTCCTCGGCCGCCTCCGCGGCGGCGTAGGCGTGCTTGTGCTTCTGCAGCGGGAAGTGCCGCACCTCCAGCGGCAGCGCGTCGCCGTACTGCGCGCGCAGCGCCCGTACGTCGTCCAGCGCGGTGTGGCAGTCCGGGCACTGGAGGTCGCACCAGAACTCGAGGCGGGGGAGGGAACCATCGATCATTCCCTCAGTGTTCCACTAGTGGGCGCCCGCTCCGGCCGGAGGTGCGCCCGAGGGCGGACCGAGAGGAAGGCACCGATGACCAGGACGACCGGACACGAAGGAGCGGTTTCGTGCTGAGCGCGGCGATCAGCTTCATCCTCACGGCGGGCGGAGCGGCCTTCGCGGGGCTGCGGGCCTACCGGCGGCGCTTCCTGTCGGCGACCCGCTGGTTCGCGGTGGCCCTGCTGCCCGCCGGGCTCTACCTCACCGGCCTGTTCCCGCTGGCGAGCACGATCGCCCGGGAGTTCGCCGACTGGGCGACCAGGCTGGTCTTCGACCCGCGGGTCTGGACCGGCATCGCCCTGCTCGGCGTCTCCGCGGTCCTGCTGGTCACCACCCGCTGGGTGGGCCGCCGGGGCGGTACGGCGGTGGAGAGCACCCCGGAGCGCCCGGCCGCGGCCGGCCCGGCGCCCGAGCGCCCGGCGGTGGCGGCGCCGGCCCCCAAGGCCGCGAAGAAGCCGGCCGCGGGCAAGCGGGAGGACGGCCTCGGCGACTTCGCCGACATCGAGGAGATCCTCCGCAAGCGCGGGATCTGAGCGGGACGGGTGGATCCGGCGGACCGGGCGGACCGAGCGGACCCGGGCGGTCAGGCGGAGGGAACGGCCTCCGCCGACCGCTGCCGCGCCCGGTAGGCGGCGACGTGCAGCCGGTTGCCGCAGGTACGGCTGTCGCAGTAGCGCCGCGAGCGGTTCCGGGAGAGGTCCACGAAGACCCGCGCGCAGTCCGGCGCCTCGCAGCGGCGCAGCCGCTCCCGCTCGCCCGCCATGAGGATGAAGGCCAGCGCCATGCCCAGCTCGGCCGCCAGGTGGTCGCCGAGCGCGGCGTGCGGCGCGAAGTAGTGGATGTGCCAGTCGTGGCCGTCGTGGTTGGTCAGCCGGGGCGTCGTCCCGGCGGCCGCGACCATCGAGTTGACCAGCTCGGCGGCCTCCGCGGTGGACTCCGTCGCGAACACCTCGCGCAGCCGGGTGCGCAGCTCGTGCACCCGCCGCAGGTCGTCCTCGGTCAGCGAGTCGATCTCGCTGATCTCCTGGCGGACCACGAAGGCGTCCAGTGCGGCGACGTCCGGCAGTCGCTCGGCGCCGCACACCTCGGGCGCGGTGTTGAGCAGCTCCACGAGGAGGCTCAGCGCGCACTCGGTGTCATGGGTGATCAGCACGTTGGGGGCTCCTCGCGCAGGGGGACTCCGATACCCCGCGTCCGCGGTTACCCCAGACCATACCGGGCCTCGTACCGGTAGGGCGGTGCCTTCTTTCGAAGATGTGTGCGCAGTCCGGCAAGGCGTCCGAAACCGGACACCGCCCGGCCGGACGGCCCCCGGGGCACCGTCCGTAGGGCCGCCGGAAGACGTCGGCGCCCGGCACCGAGGCCGGCCACCCGTGAGGATGACCGGCCTCGGTGCCGGGCGCCTGCGGTGCTGGGGCCCGCTCCGGGGGGAGCGGGACCGCCTCACCGGCCCCGAGACCGCGTCGTGCGCGGCTGAGTCCGCTGCCGTGCCCCCGAGTAGGACGGCTGCGATGGCGGCAGGCGGTATGGCCCCGCCGACAGCGGGGCGTGACCGCCCTCCGGACGGGGTCAGCTTTCGGCGAGGATGTGGGACAGCTCCCGGTCGAGGTCGAAGTGACGGTGTTCGGTGCCGGGGGGCACCGCGGCGTCCGTCCGCTTGAGGAACGACTCAAGCGCTCGGGCCGGGGCCTCCAGCAGGGCTTCTCCTTCCGGAGAGCTCAGTGCGATGCAGACCACCCCTTGCCCGTGACTGCGGGACGGCCACACCCGGACGTCGCCGGTACCGGTGGGTCGGTGCAGCCCCTCCGCGAGGAGATCTCGGGCGAACACCCACTCCACGGTCTCGTCGGCGCCCGTGTGGAACGTGGCGTGCACGGCGTAGGGGTCGGCGGTGTCATAGCGCAGGCCCGCGGGGACGGGCAGTGAGGACTCGCTGGACACGATGAGGCGCAGGTGCAGCTCGCAGCTGACCGTGGTGTTCATAAGCGCCATGGCCTTTCGCTCAGTGTGCGCTCGGGGAATCGCACGTCGGCGAACGGACCATCCCACCCCCAAGACCGATGTAAACCCCTCTGTCCCGATTCGGGCGCGAGTCGTACCCCTTACGGCGCATTGCGGAATCGCCCCGCAGCGGCCGGGCCGGGCATTACCCGGGCGCTACTTGGTTAGTTTCCTGGCATGACTGTGCGAAACGACAAGAGGCGCGGGAACACGGGAACGGGTGAAGCGGCTGTGGCGGTTGACGCAGTCGTCGACGGCGGACGGGCGACCGGTTGACGGGCCCCGGCCGGCGTCCGCCGCACCCGGTCCGGCGGGTGGTGATCTCCCTGGCCGGCCCCGCGGGGGTGCGCTCGGACCGGTCGCGCCGCCGCCCGGCTGGTGATCTTCCTGGGTGCGGGGGCCCGACCGACCGGGCCCGGCCCCGCACCGGATCCGCCGCGAGGTCACCGAGGCCGTCCGGCGGGCCGTGACCCGCGGGTGCGCCGCCGCGAACCGGGGCGGCCGGACGGGAGCCCAGGGGGCGACCGGGAGCGGGGTCGCGGGCGGGGAGGGTGGTCGGAGCACCCTCCGGGATGCGGTAATGTTTTCTCTGCACCCGGGCGATTAGCTCAGCGGGAGAGCACTTCGTTCACACCGAAGGGGTCACTGGTTCGATCCCAGTATCGCCCACCGGAATGCACAGTGATACGTGAGGCCCAGCCGATTATCGGCTGGGCCTCACGTGTATTTCCGGAATCCGCCCGAAGAGCCGTCGGTAATCGCCTGAGGCACAGTCATCTTCCGCGTGGGGCGCGAGTTCTGCGGAGGTGTCGGCAGTACCCGGAACGGGCGAGTTGTACGACCGGCCCCGAATGGTGCTACAGTTCTTCTCGTTGCCCGGGCGATTAGCTCAGCGGGAGAGCACTTCGTTCACACCGAAGGGGTCACTGGTTCGATCCCAGTATCGCCCACCCGGACAGCATGCAGGCCCTGACCAGGAAACAGGTCAGGGCCTGCGGCGCGTTCGGGCCCGGGATACCGGGGCCGCCCGTCTACGCCGCCGCCTCGCAGCCGTGCTCCGGCTCCAGCCGGCGCCCGCAGCCGCACCGGGCCGGCCGCAGCGGCCAGGACAGGTCCACCCGCTCCGCCTTCCCCGAGCGGTCGAACCAGTTCTGCAGCCCCCGCGCCTGCGCCGCGTGCCAGACCGCCTGCCGCAGGTGCAGCTCCGCCGCCGACAGCCCGCCCAGCG
>NZ_LFVW01000471.1:0-5636 GCF_001182915.1 Kitasatospora sp. MY 5-36 | reverse complement strand
GGCCACCGGCCCCGCGCTGCCCGCCACCGTGCTCGCCGCCTACCGCCAGGCCGAGGCCTCGCTGGCGCAGCGCTCGCCGGGCTGCCACCTGCCGTGGCAGCTGCTCGCCGCGATCGGCCAGGTCGAGTCCGGCCAGGCCAACGGCGGCCAGGTGGACGCCGCCGGCACGACGCTGACGCCGATCCTCGGCCCGGCCCTGGACGGCAACGGCTTCGCCGCGATACCCGACAGCGACGGCGGCCGCTACGACGGCGACGCCCGCTGGGACCGCGCCGTCGGGCCGATGCAGTTCATCCCCTCCACCTGGGCCTCCTGGGGCGTGGACGCCAACGGCGACGGCAAGGCCGACCCGAACAACATCTTCGACGCCGCCGAGAGCGCCGGCCGCTACCTGTGCGCGGGCGGACGCGACCTCGCCGACCCGGCGCAGCTCGACCGGGCGGTGCTCAGCTACAACAACTCCGGCGAGTACCTGCGGACGGTGCGCAACTGGATGGCGCACTACGGCAGCGGCACGGTGACCACCGTCCCGAACCGTCCGGGCTCCCCGGTGCCGCCCGCCCCGCTGCCCTCGCCGTACCTCCCGGGCCTGCCCACCGGCGGTTCGGGCACGGGCACCGGCGGCACGCCCAGCACGGAGCCGCAGCCGCCCGCACCGGTCACGCCGACGCCGGACCAGTCGCCGAGCCCCCAGCCGACGACGACCCCGAGCGCCACCGCCACGCCCACGCCCGGCGGTTCGACCTCGCCGTCGGCGACGCCGACGACCACCCCGAGCGGCGGCGCCTCCCCGACGGCGACGCCGACCGGCACGCCCACCACGACTCCGACCGGTACGCCCACGGGTACCCCGACCGGTACGCCCACCAGCTGCCCGGACCCGACGGCCACCCCCACCGGCACGCCCACCCCGACGGGCTCCCCGTCCCCGGCCGCCACGCCCACCGGCACCCCGACGGCGACGCCCCTCCCGGGCTGCCCCACCCCCACCCCGACCGCGACGGACACCCCGAGCGGCGCGCCCAGCACCACTCCCAGCGCCGCCTTCTCGCCGTCGGCCGCCCCGACGAAGTGAGCAAAGGGGCGCGGTTCCTCCTGAGGAACCGCGCCCCGCTCAACCGGCGCTGCCGGTCACTGCCTCACGGCCGCGCGCCGTTGTCCGCCCCGACCACCCGGAAGCGCTGGGCGACGACCGGCGTCCCGTCGTCGACGACCGGGACGCGCCCCATGACGCCGGCAGCGCCGGGCACCCGCAGCAGCGGGTCAGAGGTGCTTGACCAGCTCCGGCATCAGGTCCTGGAAGGTCCGCCCGCTGGCCGGCTGGCCGATCGCGGTCATCTGCCAACCCGTGGCCGTGCGCTGCACCTTGGCCATGACCTGGGCGGTGTACGGGCCGCCGGCGGTGAGCGTGTAGCGGGCCAGCTCGACGCCGGTGGTCTCGTCCACCAGCCGGCAGAAGGCCGCCTCGACCTCCTGGAAGGTCTGCCCGGTGAAGGAGTTGACCGTGAAGACGATCTGGTCGACCTCGGCGGAGACGGCGGTCAGGTCGACCGTGATCGACTCGTCGTCGGTCGCGTCGCCCGCGCCGCCGACCAGGTTGTCCCCGCTGTGCCGGACCGAGCCGTCGTTGCTGTTGAGGTGCTGGAAGAACACCACGTCCACCGGACGCCCCTGGGCGAACAGCACCGCCGAGGCGTCCAGGTCGATCTCCCGGCCGGCGGCGAGCAGCTTGGCGAAGAAGCCCTTGCGCTCCGCCGCCTTCCAGCCGAGGCCCATCCGGACCAGGCTCAGTTGTCCACCGCCCGGCTTCTCCAGGCTGATCTTCTGTCCCTTGGCCAGCGAAACGCTCATCGCGTCCTCCTCGTTCTGCCACCGCCCGTGCCGCGAATCTACAGCACTGTAGAGAATTTATGATCATCGACGGCGCCCTGCGAGCACCCCTACCCCGAACTCCCCCGGACCTCACCCCGACAACGGTCCGCACACTGAGGGAACCGGCGGTCAGACGTCTGGCGTAGCCGTGGACCGCGACCGGACGACCGGGGCGGCACACGGTCTAGGGTCGGCCCCGGGACCGCCGCCGGCAACCACGGCGCGCCGTCCGCGCACCGATCGCCGTACGCCACGACCCACCGTGCCCACGATCCACCGTGCTCACCACTCGCAGTGCTCACGACCGTTCCCGGGCCAGGCCGACCCGCGCCGGCCCGCTCACGCTGGGGGGACCACCATGCCCGAGCAGCACGAAGGAACCGAACAGCACACCACCCCCGAACGCCCGGGGGGATCCCGCCTCGGCCGCCGCAGACTGCTCCGGGCCGGCCTCGGCGCCGGCGGCGCGCTGGCCACCGTCCGGCTGCTGAACGGCGGCGCCGCCTGGGCCGCCGGGCCGTCGCCCGCACCGGCCGCGGCCGAGGACTACGGAAACTCGGAGTACCAGGGCCAGTGGCCCACCTCCCACCTGGCCGCCGGCCCCGGGACCGCCGCGCAGACCTGGCCGGACTGGGCCCGCTACGCCCGCATCGCCGACGGCACCTTCAACGAGCCCGCCGACATGCAGAGCGCCGTGGACGCCCTCAAAGCGCAGGAGGTCAGCGTCATCGAGCTGGACACCCTGCTCTCCGACTGGCTCACCGACGCCCAGTTCGCCGCGCACATGGCCGAGGTGAAGCAGTTCACCGGCCTGGCCCACGCCGCCGGCCTCAAGGTCGTCATGTACTACCCGTCGCTGGAGCTGATCTCCCCCGGCGGCGAGAAGGGCCGCTCCTTCTACAAGAACGACCAGGGCAAGAACTGGGTCCAGCGCGACCTCGCCGGCAAGCCCAACGTGTTCTACGGCAGCGTGGTGGTCTGGGTCGACCCGGGCGACGAGAGCGTCTGGCTCAGCCCCAACTCGCCCTGGCGGGACTACTACCTCAAGCGGATCAAGGGCGTGGCCGCGACCGGCGTGGACGGCATCTGGCCGGACGTCCCGATCTACTTCGACGGCGTGCAGTCCTGGTGCGACGCCTCCACCTGGGGCGCCGCCGCGTTCAAGGCCGACACCGGCCTCGCCCTTCCCACGGCCGCGAACTTCGCCGACCCGGTCTTCCGCCGCTACGTCGAGTGGCGCCACCGCAACCTGCTCCAGTTCCAGCTGGACATCGCCGACGCGGGCCGCTCGGTCAACCCCGACCTGGTCACCTTCGTCGAGACCGTGTCGATGGACTACCGCTACGCCACCTCGATCGGCCTGGACGGCGGCTACCTGCGCCAGGCCCCCGGCGCCGTCAGCCAGGTCTGGGAGGTGGACATCCTCGGCAACTACGACGGCATGCGGCACGCCACCGCCTCCGACTGGGTCTGCCTGATCTCCATGTACAAGTACGCCCGCGCCGCCAGCGGCACCAAGCCGGCCTGGGCGTTCTCCTACGGCTGGCAGGCCGACGACGCCTCGCTGGTGATGTCCCAGCTGATCGCGGCCGGCTGCAACCCGTACGAGGTGAAGACCCCGTTCAAGAACGACACCGTGGACGCCGCGATGCGCACCCGGATGTACCGCTTCGTGCGCACCAACCAGACGAAGCTCTACGACCCGGCCTCGATCGCGCAGGTCGGCGTCTACCATTCGGCGCCGTCCCGGGACTACGTGGCCCCGGGCGAGGGCAACGGGATGTACGTCAACGCCAAGGCCCCGGCCGGGATCGCCGACTGGTGGGGCGGCGACGACCCGCAGATGAGCTGCGCCTCGCTCCCCTGGCTCGGCGAGTTCCGGGGAACCGTCAAGGCGCTGGTCTACGCCCACGTCCCGTTCGACACGGTGTCCAGCCCCGGCCTGACCGCCGACGACCTGGCCCGGTTCAAGGTGCTGCTGCTGCCCAACCTCCAGGCGGTCTCGGACACCGAGGCGGCGCTGCTGCGCGGCTTCGTCTCGGCCGGCGGAACCATCGTGATCACCGGCCCGGCACCCACCGCGCTGGACGAACTCGGCGGCCAGCGCACCGAGTTCGCGCTCTCCGACGTGCTCGGCCTGCGCAAGGCCGACCCGCTTCCCACCGGCAAGCGGAACTCCTACGGCAGCGGAAGCTGTTGGTACGTCAAGGCACTGCCCGGGCTGAGCTACCTCACCAAGACCGACCAGGCCTCGGCGGACCAGCTGCTCACCGCCGTCCAGCAGGCCGCCCCGCCGGCGGTCACCCTCGCCGGGGACCGCCGGATCTTCCTGGACGCCCGGCGGCTCGGCGCCGACACCGTCGTCCACCTGGTGAACTTCACCAACTTCGGCGACACCCCGGCGGCGTTCCGCAGCGCACCCGCCAACTGCACGCTCTCCTACGCCCTCCCGGCCGGGGCGGGCGTCACCGCCGTCACCGTCGCGAGCCCGGACGGCACCGACCCGGCGCCCAAGGCCGTCCCGTACACCGTCACCGGCGCGACGGTCAGCGTGCCGCTGACCGTCGCCCAGTACTCGGTGGTGACGATCACCGTCGGCTAGCCGTTTCCAGGGGCCTGGATGCGCCAGAGGGCGGCGGGGTTGGTCTCGCCGCCCGGGGCGGACTCGAAGGCGATCCACTGCCCGTCCGGGGACCAGCTCGGCGCGCCGTCGTAGGCGGTGTCGTCGCGGGTCACCCGGACGGGAGTGCCGCCGCCCGCGTCCACCACGAAGACCTGGGCGTTCGGCAGGTCGCCGAGGTTGGAGGAGAAGACCAGGAAGCGGCCGTCCGGGGACCAGCTCGGGTCGGTGTGCTCGCCCGGCGCGTCGGTGACCCGCCGCAGCCCGCCGCCGTCCGCGTCCACCGTCCACAGCGACCAGTCCTCGCGGCCCGCGCTCCGCCGCTGGAAGACGATCCGGTCGCCCTTCGGGGACCAGTTCGGCTGCCGGTTGTCGGATCCGGTGCCCCGGCCGTCCACCAGCAGGACGGGCGCGCCGCCGCCGCGGCGGACCTTCCAGAGCGAGTCCTGCTCGGCCGCGTCGCCGTGCACCGCGGCGTGCTCCGGCTCCCAGCTCTGCTGGAAGACGATCCACTCGCCGTCCGGGGAGAAGCTCGGTTCGCTGTAACCGCTGCCGTCGGCGTGGCTGGTCACCCGCTCGGGGGCGCCGCCCGGCTTCATCAGCCAGACCTCGTCGTGCCCGGACTCCCGGTCGGTGGCGAAGGCGAAGGCGTCGGCGGCGGCGTTCCAGCTGCTGCCGGGGAGGTTGACGGCCGCCTTGTCGGGATCCTCCAACACCGTGCGCGGCGCGCCGCCGTCCAGCGGCAGGACGCCGAGGGCGGCGGCGCCCTTGTTGTAGCCCCCGCTGAACTCGGTCAGCAGCACCGAGCGGCCGTCCGGGGCGAAGGCCGGGTTCTGCGCGCTGTGGCCGCCCCCGGCGCGGTAGAGCAGCCGGGCACCGTCGGCGCGGCGCTCGGCCCCACTCGGGGAGGTGCCGCTCGGGGCCGCGCCGGTCGGGGCCGCGCCGGTCGACGACCCGCCGGCCGACGGCGCACCCGTCGGTCCGGGCGCCGGCTCCTCCTCGGAACCGGAGCCCGAGCTGCCGCAGCCGGCCAGGAGCACGACGGCAGCCAAGACCGCCGGGAGCATGCGAGTCCTCATGCCCCACAAGCTAGTTGACGATTCGTCAGTTGTCGTACGCCGCCAGGCTGATCAGGGCGCAGCCG
>NZ_LFVW01000470.1:0-3527 GCF_001182915.1 Kitasatospora sp. MY 5-36 | reverse complement strand
GTCAACCGCCGCTCCGCTCCAGCCGCACCAGCGCGTCCACCGCGACCCGGCCGCCCCGGCCGCCCCCGTTCGCCTCGGCGCCCTCGCCGCTCTCGGCGCCCGCAGCCCCCTTGTGGCCCGGCTCGCCGTCGACCGTCCGGTGCACCCGCTCGGCCCGGACGGTGCGCAGCCCGCGGTCGGCGAGGTCCGCCAGGACGTCCTCCGGGGTGAAGAGCACGGCCGGGTCCTGCGGGCCGCCGACCCCCTCGGTGAGGTTGCTCAGGTCGTGCCCGATGACCAGCAGGGTGCCGCCGGGGCTGAGCGCGTCGGCGGCGCGGCGCAGCGCGGCCCGGCGCTCCGCGGCGGGGATCTGCAGGTAGGCGACCAAGACGAGGTCGTAGCCGGCGGCGGGGGCCTCGTAGGCGCGGGCGTCGCCGTGGCGCCAGGTGAGCCGGTCGGCGACCTCGTCGGGCAGCTCGGCGGTGAGCCGTTCGGCGCGCTCCAGGGCGACGGCGGAGAAGTCCAGTCCGGTGACCTCCCAGCCCTGGGCGGCCAGCCAGATCGCGTTGCGGCCCTCTCCGGCGGCCAGGTCCAGCGCGTGGCCGGGAGTGCGCCCGGCCAGTTCGCGGACCACCCACCGGTTGGGCGCGGCACCCCACACCAGCTCGCTCGCGGCGTAGCGGTCGTCCCAGTCCTGGCTGTCCATCGCGCGTCCTCCGTTCGACGGGCCTGCTCGTACCGGCCAACCTACCGGGCCGCCGCCGACCCGGCAGGGAACGGTCCAGCGGGCGGACACCCTTGACGGCGAATATTGGTCCAGTCCAATCTGTTCAGTCGTGACGTGCACGGGTCGGCCGCCCGTCGCGTCCGCACTCCGCTCGTCCGCACACCGCTCGTCAGCACGCGTCACCAGCCCGCGCGCCCCCACCGCGCCCGGGCCGGCTCCCCTCGGCCCGCCCCGGGCCACCGCACCGCCGGAACCCCCCACACATCCGGAGGACCCACCGCATGCACGACCGCGTCACGCCCGCACGGCCCGCCCACCCCGCCGGGGAGCGCGCCGACCGCCGGGCCGCCCAGCGCAGAAGAGCCACCGCACTGGCCCTGGCCGCCACGCTGACCACCAGCGGCGCAGCCATCGCCCTCACCTTCGGTTCCGCCTCGGCCGCCCCGGTCAACCTGCTGGCCAACGGCGACTTCGAGACCGGCACCCTGGCCGGCTGGACCTGCTCCAACGGCTCGGTCGTCACCACCCCGGTGCACGGCGGGAGCCGCGCGCTCGCCGGCGCCGCCTCGGCCGGCGACACCGCGCAGTGCCAGCAGACCGTCACCGTCCAGCCGAACACCACGTACACCCTGGCCGGCTG
The DNA here is from genome assembly GCF_001182915.1 of Kitasatospora sp. MY 5-36. Taxonomy (NCBI): domain Bacteria; kingdom Bacillati; phylum Actinomycetota; class Actinomycetes; order Kitasatosporales; family Streptomycetaceae; genus Kitasatospora; species Kitasatospora sp. MY 5-36. The sequence goes on along the minus strand of NZ_LFVW01000470.1, from coordinate 2,181 downwards.
GGTGCAGGGCAGCTACGTCTACCTGGGCGCCACCGGCACCGGCGTCAACTCCTCGGCCTGGACGCCGGGCGCGACCGGCTGGAACCAGCTGAGCACCACCTTCACCACCGGCGCCACCACCACCTCCGTCACGGTCTTCACCCACGGCTGGTACGGCACCGGCACCTACTACGCGGACGACCTCACGCTGACCGGCCCGGCCGGCCCCACCTCGTCCACCAGCCCGACGGCCACCGGCAGCCCGACCGCCACGGCCAGCCCGACGGCCACCGCGAGCCCCACCGCCACCGGCAGCCCCACCGGGAGCCCGACGGCGACCGGCAGCCCGACGGGCACCCCCACGACCACCACCCCGACCCCGACGGCCACCGCGAGCGGCCCGGCCGGGGACGGCAAGGTCACCACCCCGACCGGCTTCACGGTCACCAGGACCACCTCCAACGCGGTGGTGCTCACCTGGCAGCCGTCCACCCTCACCAGCGGCGACGGCCCGGTCGCCTACAAGGTGTGGTCCAACGGCCAGCTGGTCGCCACCTCGATGGGCACCTCCGTCGCGGTCAGCTCGCTGCTGCCGGGCAGGAGCTACACCTTCAGCGTCCAGGGCTACTCCGGCAGCCACGCCTCCGCCCAGTCCGCGCCGGTGAGCACCACGACCGCGGCCGCCCCCGCCCAGCAGCCGATCCGCTCCGCCTACTTCGACCAGTGGGGCGTCTACGAGAACGCGTACAACGCCAAGAACGTCGACACCAGCGGCGCGGCGGGCAAGCTGGACGTCGTCCACTACGCGTTCGCCAACATCGACCCGACGAAGTTCACCTGCTTCCAGGCGGTGAAGGCCTCCGACTCGGCCAACGAGTCCAACCCGAACGCCGGTGACGGCGCGGGCGACGCCTACGCCGACTACCAGGCCGACTACAGCTCCGCCACCAGCGTGGACGGCAGCAGCGACACCTGGGAGCAGCCGCTCAAGGGCAACTTCAACCAGCTGCGCCAGCTGAAGGCCAAGTACCCGAACCTGCGGTTCACCATCTCGATCGGCGGCTGGACGTACTCCAAGTACTTCTCCGACGCGGCGGCCACCGACTCCTCCCGCAAGGCCTTCGTCTCCTCGTGCGTCGACATGTTCCTCAAGGGGAACCTGCCGACCGGCGTGGCCGGTGACGCCTCCGGCGGCGCGGCCTCGGCGGCGGGCCTCTTCGACGGCGTCGACCTCGACTGGGAGTACCCGGGCTCGGCCGGCGGCCACACCGGCAACCACTACTCCGCGGCCGACAAGCAGAACTACACCCTGCTGCTCAAGGAGTTCCGCACCCAGCTGGACGCCCTCGGCGCCGCCCAGGGCAAGCGCTACCTGCTGACCGCCGCCCTGCCCAGCGGCCAGGACAAGGTCGCCCAGCTGGAGACCGACAAGATCGGCGCCTACCTGGACTACGCGGACGTGATGTCCTACGACATGCACGGCGCGTGGGACGCCACCGGCCCGACCAACCACCAGGACCCGCTGCACGACAGCCCGGCCGACCCGACCACGCCGATCACCCCGGGCACCCGCAAGTACAACGTGGACACCACGCTCGCCGCGTACACCACCGGCCTGCCCGAGTACGGCATCCCCGGCGGCTTCCCCGCGAACAAGATCGTGCTGGGCATCCCGTTCTACTGGCGCGGCTGGACCGGCGTCCCGGCCGGCTCCAACTACGGCCTGTACCAGAGCGCGACCGGCCCGACGGCGAAGAAGCCGCTGAGCCAGGAGGCCGGCCTGGCCGCCTGGAAGGAGCTCAACCCGACCGCGGCCCAGACCCACTGGGACCCGGTCACCGAGAGCAGCTGGGTCTACGACGGCACCAACTTCTGGACCGGCGACACCCCGCAGGCCGTCCAGGCGCGCGGGGCCTACGCCAAGGCCAAGGGCCTGGGCGGGCTGTTCGCCTTCTCCCTGGAGAACGACGACGCCTCCGGCACCATGCTCAACTCGATGGACAGCAGCCTTCGCTGACGCTTTGTCAGGAACAACGATGGCCCGTGCGGAGACTCCGCGCGGGCCATCCGCGGTCTTCCCGTCCGGGGCTCGGCCGTCGCGGCTCGACCGGCTACGGCTCAGCGCGGCGGCACCGGGTCCGCCCCGCCCGCGCCCGGGCGGCAGCGCAGCAGCCGCCCGGCGGTCAGCCGGGCCCCGCGCAG
>NZ_LFVW01000469.1:0-9276 GCF_001182915.1 Kitasatospora sp. MY 5-36 | reverse complement strand
CGCCAGCCGTACGGTCGGGCCCGCGGTGCGGATCGCCGTGCTCGGGCCGCTGCGGGCCTGGCAGGGCGGGCGGCCGTTGGAGCTGGGGCATCCGCGCCGGCAGGCCGTGCTGGCGGCGCTGGCGCTGCGCGGGGGACGGGCCCTCAGTCGACAGGAACTGCTGGACGGCGTCTGGGGGTTGGAGCAGCCGGTCGCCAACGTGGTGCCGGTGCACATCTACCGACTGCGCAAGATCCTGCGCATCGGGGACAGCCCGGACTCGGTGATCGAGTACGACCGGGGCGGCTACCGGCTGGTCTCCGGCGCGGCGGAGGTGGATCTGGCGCGGATGGAGGACCTGGTCACCGCCGCCGGGGCGGCCCACCGGGCGGGCGACCCGGTCGAAGCGGTCCGGTTCTGCTCCCAGGCGTTGGAGCTGTTCCGCGGGGAGCTGCTGGCCGGACTGCCGGGCCCGCTCGCCGAGTTGGAGCGGCTGCGGCTCACCGAGCGCAGGATCGCCGTCGCGCAGCGGAAGCTGGAGTGGCAGCTGCGACTGGGCCGGAACTCGGAGGCGGTCGCCGAGCTGTTCCCGCTGTCCGCGGAGCACCCGCTGAACGAGCTGGTGGCCGCGATGTTGATGCGGGCGCTGTACTGCGGCGGCCGGCGGGCCGACGCCCTGGCCGTGTTCGACCGTACCCGCCGGCGGCTGGCCGACGAGCTGGGGGTGCCGCCGGGTCGGGTGCTGCGGCAGACGTACCGGATGGTCCTGCGCGGGGACGAGGCCGGACTCGGCCCCACCGGAGGCAACCGGTGAGGCCGAGGACGGCCCTGAGGGTCGGGACAGGAGACCGGACCGTTGTCGGGTCAAGCGACCGGATCCTGTCGGCTCAGGAGGCGAAGGCCGCCTCCAGCCGGGGGATCAGGTCCCGGAGGTCCTGTTCCCAACAGCCGCCGTTGTGGCGGCCGTTGCACTGGGTGCCCCAGGCGGAGCCGTCGCCGTAGTCGACGTAGTGGTAGGGCATGCCGAGGGCGTCCAGGTGCTCCTTGACGTGCCGGGCGGCGCCTTCGAGCCAGAACTCCGGTTCGGTGACCACACCGCCGCCGTTGCCCACGTAGATGGAGACCCCGACACCGGTGAGCCTGTCCATGTGCCGTGACGGGTCGGCGTCGTTCCACCGCCAGTCCGCGTTGAACACCGGGTAGGGCGAGCCGAACAGGGCGTCGCTGTCCACGGCGGGCTTGTAGGGGGAGTTCGCGGGGTCGCAGGCACCGGACGACAGGGCGCAGATCACGCCTGGCCCGTCGATGAGGGAGGCGACCATGGCCAGCCGCAGGTCCATGGAGTCGACGGAGAGGTCGATGTCGCCCGACAGGGAGGCGGTCTGGCTGAACAGCTCGGGGTGGTCCTGGGCGTAGTGGAAGGCCCCGAACCCGCCCATGGAGACGCCGGCGACGGCCCTGGCCTTCTTGGTGGCGATGGTCCGCAGGTTCGCGTCGATGAACGGGATCACCTGGTGGAGGTGGAAGTTCTCCCAGTTCTGGGCCCCGGCCGGGGTGTGCTGGTCGAGCCAGTTGGCGTACCAGCCGCGGGCGCCGCCGTCCGGGATGACGGTGATCATCGCGTTCGAGGTGGTCAGCGCCGGGTAGGTCTGGTTGACGGGATCGTCGGGTGAACCGTGCAGGAAGTACAGCACCGGGTAGCGCCTGGTCGGGTCGTCGTAGTAGCCGCTCGGCAGGATGATCTTGATGTGGTGCCTGCCCGCGACCTCCGGCGTGGCCACGGTCAGGAGGAAGTTCGTGGGGCCGCCCACGGCCGGTTCGACCTGGGTCAGGCCGAACCCGTCCGCCATCGGCGGCGGCGCCCCGGTGCCGCCGGCGGCCCTTGTCGTCCCCGCTGTCGTGGCCATGGCCAGGGCGGCGGCCACCAGGGCCACCACCAGTCGCCATCGGGTCACTGTCCTCGTCACGGCGTTCCCCTCCATGAGTTGGTCGTCCGACGTCACCGGACGACCGTGGCAGCGGTCGATGACATCCCGATGACGCCTCCCGTCGCGTTCCGGCATCCCCGTCGCTCATCTGACGAACAGTCATACACACGTTGGAATAAGGGAGTTCGCCAAGGTTGCGACCGTGGCGAGGGTCGGGAATCGTGCCACGCGGCCGAGCCGGTGCAGCTAGGGTCGGTACACCGACGAGACGTGTCCTGCAAAGGGAGCGAACATGGTGGGCGTGGAGCTGGCGGTCGGTTTCCTCTTCGCGTGGGCGGTGCGCAAGGCGAGGCGGGTGTCGGGCCGGATGGACGCGGAGGTCGACCACGCGCTGGACGCCGGGATGGACCGCCTGCACGAGGTGGTGGCGGTCCGCCTGGGCGCCGATCCGGCCCTGGAACGGATGATCCAGGAGGCCGATTCCGGTCTGACGGAGCCGACCGACCGTACTCGGCAGCGGCTGCGACTGGCCCTGGAGGAAGCGGTCGAGGACGACACCGGGTTCGCCGGGACACTGCGGGAGGCCGTGGCGGAAGTCCAGGCGGCCGAGGCCGCCGCCGATCCGGGCCGCGGCGGAAACACGATGACCGGGAACACCTTCCACGGGTCCACGGCGATCGTGGTCGGTGACCACGGCCACCAGGAGAACCGCTTCGGGGCCTCATGACCGCTACGGAGCCGGGCACGACCGGTGCGGAGCCGGGCGGCGAGCCGACCATCGTCTTCTACGGCCCGACCGCGATCCTGTCGGGCCCCAACGGCGTCCAGAACAACTACTTCACCCTGCGCTTCCCCGACCCGGTGGAGACGGCGGCGCAGCAGCTGGGCAATGTGGTGCTCGCGCAGTGGCGGCAGGAGGCCGCGCTGCGCGGCCTCCACGGGCCGGAGCCGATCCCGGTCCGGTGGTGCGCTCGATCCGGTGGCGCGTTCGGCGACCACCCCGACCTGACGGCGGACCCCGTCGAGGGGAGCGCCGCGGACCTGGCCTCCTTCGCCGGCGCGTTCCTGCGCCTGCCGCAGCGCCGGCTGGTCGTGCTGGGCGGGCCCGGCAGCGGAAAGACGACCCTGGCCGTGCTGCTGGTGATCGAACTGCTGCGGCGGATGCGCGAGGGAGAGCCGGTCCCCGTCCTGCTGTCGATCGCCTCCTGGCGGCCGCGCGTGGACCACCTGACCGAGTGGCTGGACCGGCAACTGCTGTGCGAGTACCCCTACCTGGGCCTCGAGACGGTCCGGCTGCTGCGCCGCGACCGGCGCATCATGCCGGTGCTCGACGGTCTGGACGAACTGCCCGCCGACGAACGGCCGGTGGCCCTGGAGAAGCTCAACGCCCTCGAGGACGGAACCCCCCTGGTCCTGACCTGCCGGACCGAGGACTACGTCGAGGCGATCGACGCCGCCCAGGTGCTCCGCTCGGCCGCCGTCGTCGAGGCCGAACCGCTGACCGCCGAGGAGGCCTCGCGGTACCTGCTCAGGAGTGCCACACCCCAGCACCAGGACCGCTGGCGCCCGCTCACGGACGCGCTGACGGAGGATCCGTCCTGCCCGGCGGCCGAGGTCCTGACGGTTCCGCTGATGCTGTGGCTGTGCCGGACCGCCTACCAGCGCCCGACCTCGGGCGGGGGTCCCGGAGACCTCGCCAAGCGGCGCTGCTTTCCCACCCCGGAGGCGATCGAGAGGCACCTGCTGGACTCCCTGGTCCCGTCGGTCTATCCCGCCGGTCCGCTGCCGTCGGCCCAACCCGGCCGGAAGGCGTCGGGCCGGTGGTCGCGGGAGGAGCGGAACCGGGATCCGGAGCGGGTGTCCCGCTGGCTGGGCTTCCTCGCCCGGCACCTCGAACGGCAGGAGCACCCTGACCTCGCCTGGTGGAAACTGGGCACCGCCATGCGGCTGGTGCCGCGCATGCTCCTCACCGGGTTCGTAACCGGGGCCTGTGTCGCCCTCGTCATCGGCGCCATGGACGGGGCCTTCGCCGTCTTCGACGACACCGGGCCCCCGCGCGGCCTCACGGCGAGGCTCCACCACGGGTTCACCATGGCGGTGCTGGACGGACTGATCAACGGCCTCCCGGCCTTCCTGGCCTTCGCGCTCGTGCACGGGATCGGCTTCGTGTTCCGGGGCGCGGCCCTGGAACCGTCGCAGGTGCGGATACGCCTCGGCGGAAGGGCCGGAGGGGGTGCCAGATCCGGTTCCGAGATCCTCGCGCGCGCCGGGGTCGGGCTCGCGGCAGGGTTGGTGGGCGGGGCCGGGATCGGCCTCCTGCAGGGGGTCGGCAGCACCCTGCGCTCGGGGGACCCGGACTGGTACACGTACGGACTGGTGTCCGGGGTGGTCTACGGGGTCGTGTTCGGCCTCTCGGCCGGGCTCACCGGGGCGCTGATGGCCTGGTTCGAAGCCCGCGTCGCCATCGCGTCCGCCCCCGACCCCCGCGACCTGCTGGTCATGAACCGCAGGACCGTACTCCTGCAGTGGTTCATGTTCGCGCCGGTGTTCGGATGCCTGGTCGCGATCGGGAGCAAACCCGTCATCGCCCTCTTCGACCACCGGCTCTGGGGCCTCACGCTGGCCTGGAACGCCGAGATCGCGCTCAGGTTCGGACTCCTCACGACGTTCGGAGCCGGGCTCGGAACCATGCTCAGCCTGACCGCGTGGGGTCAGTGGACCCTCCTCGCGCGGATCTGGCTGCCGCTGACCGGACAACTGCCCCAGGCGGCGATGACCTTCCTGGAGGACGCCCATCAGCGGGGCGTGCTGCGCAAGGTCGGCGCGGTCTACGAGTTCCGCCACGTCCGGCTCCTGGAGCACTTCGCCCGGACACCTGGTCGCCGCCACCGGTAGGCCGAAGCGCCCGGGTGTCAACCGGCTGGAGGGCGTCTGGCGGACGGACGGGTACGGCACGGTCGTCGCGGTCCACGGGACTGCCCTCACCACCTACGACGTCACCAGGAAGAGCTGCATACTCCGTCCTGACCGGGGCCCGGCGGATCGCGGTCGCGTCCTACTGCTTCGCCGCCGGCCTGCTGTTCCGTGTGACAGTCGAGGCCTCGACCGCGGCCGGCGTGGTTGGCGTCTCCCAACAACTCGGCAACGCACCGGAGTTGGTCGAACTCGCCCTGGAACGCTTCCACCAGGCATGCGACGCGAAGGTCTGACCGGCGGAACCTCGACCCCGCCGGTCCGGCCTGGTGGTGCTACAGGTCGTCGGTGAACAGCAGGAGGTTGGGGGTGCCCTCGCGCACGTCGGTCAGGACGTCCGGGGTGGCGGTGTACTGGAGGAAGTCGGAGACGTCGATCGGCTCGGCGTCCGGGAACGCGGACTACTCGTCCGTGAGTCGGGCGCCGGAGCGGACGCGGGGTGCGATGTGCCCCTCCCGGCCCGTGCCGCCCGCGAGTCGGAGGAGGAGGCCGGGCAGGTCGGTGGCGGCGTAGCGCGGCTGGACGCGGGGGAGGCGGGTGGTGTCGGAGAGGAGGAGGACGGGGCCGTCGTCCGGGTCGTCGGGGAGGCGGCCGTGGCTGCCGCGGATGTGGGTGGCGTCGAGCGGGACGACGGACAGCGTGGAGCGCAGGCCGAGCCGACGGCGGGCGAGGGCGGCAGCGGCCCGGAGCCTGACGAGGCGGTCGGCGGGGTCGAGGAGGAGTTCGGCGGGGTCGTAGCCGGGTTTGCGGTGGATCTCGACACAGCGGGCGAAGTCCGGGGCGCGGGTGTCGTCCAGCCAGTAGTAGTACGTGAACCAGGCGTTGGCGGCGGCGACGGCGACGAGTTCGCCCGCGCGGGCGTGGTCGATTCCGTACGCGGTCTTGCCCGCGCTGTCGAGGACGCGTTCCACTCCGGGTAGCGCTCGGACGAGCTCCGCGACGCGCGGCAGGTCGGCGGGGTCGGGCACGTAGAGGTGGGCCACCTGGTGGTCGGCGACGGCGAACGCCCGGGACGTGTACGGGTCGAGGTACTCCATCCCGGCCTGGGTGTACACCGTGAGGAGGCCGGCCGCGCGGAGCGCGCGGTTGATGTGGACGGGGTGGTCGACCGCGGTGATGCCGTACTCGGACAGCGCCACGACGGTGGTCCCGCGCTCCCGGGCCAGGCGGAGCAGGGGCGCGAGGACGGTGTCGAGGGCCCTGGCCGCGGCGGCGGCCTGGGGTGCGGCGGGGCCGAAGCGCTGGAGGTCGTAGTCGAGGTGCGGCAGGTAGGCGAGGGTCAGGTCGGGTGCGGCGGTGCGGATGACGTGCTCGGTGGCCCGCGCGATCCACCTGCTGGAGGTGATGGAGGCGCGCGGGCCCCAGTAGTCGAAGAGCGGGAACGGGCCGAGGGCGTCGGTCAGTTCGTCGCGCAGGCCCGGTGGGACGGTGTAGCAGTCGGGGGACTTGCGGCCGTCCGCGTGGTAGACGGGGCGCGGGGTGACGGTGATGTCGGTGCCGGCGCCCATGGCGTACCACCAGCAGATGTTGGCGACGCGGTAGCCCGGGTGGCGCCGCCTGGCGGTGTCCCACACCTTCTCGCCCCGCACCAGCTGGTTGTGCTGGCGCCACAGGAGCACCTCGCCGAGGTCGCGGAAGTACCAGCCGTTCCCGACGATCCCGTGTCGGCTCGGGGGGAGCCCGGTCAGCAGGCTGGCCTGGACGGGGCAGGTGACCGCGGGGAAGACCGGTTCCAGCCGGGCACCGTGCCCCGGGGTGTCGCCGTCGGGTTCGGCGACGGCCCGCAGGTGCGGCATGTGGCGCAGGAGGCGGGGGGTGAGCGCGGCGACGTTCAGCACCAGCAGGGGGGTGGGGCGGCGGGTGGTCACGGGGTGTGCTCCCGCAGTCCGGCGGCGAGCAACTGCTCGCGGGTCCAGGCGAGTTCGGCGGCGATGCCCGCGACCAGTGCCTCGTCGTCGGCCGGCCGGTCCCGGCCCGGGAGGACCGACCACGTGTACGTCTCGACCTCCAGGTGGTCGGTGACGGGGTGCGGGCCGTGGACGAGGGCGCGGATGGCGTCGGTCAGCACCGGTCCGGTCGCGGTGAGCGGCGGCTCCGGGTCGGCGTGCACGGGGACGTGGAAGTGCACCCGCCACGGGCGCGGATCGGCGCCGTCGGCCGGGGAGCGGAGCGCCAGGTCGAGGTCGTCCCACCGCTCCGGGCGGGGGCCGGCGGGCTCGGCGCGGGTCTGGTGCAGGAACCGCGGCTCGGCGAAGCGCGCGAGCGCCCGTCGTACGGCGGGGTCGGAGGGATCGTCGGCCTGGAGGGCGCTGGAGAGCTGGGCCTTGACGACGGGCAGGCCGGCGTCGGCCAGGCCGCGGAGGGCGGACGGCGGGTCCTCGAAGTCGACGGCGAGGTGGCAGACGTCCAGGCAGACGCCGATGCGCTCGGTGTCGAGTCCGGTGAGCCGTGCGCAGGCGTCGCTCACGGTGGAGACCACGCAGCCCGGTTCGGGTTCCAGGCCGACCCGGACGCGGCGGCCGGAGTCGGACTCCGACTTGGCGAGCCCTTCGGCCAGTTCGTCCAGGCCGCGGCGGGCGCGGTCCTGGTGTCCGGGCGTCCAGCTGGCCCGCCAGCCCAGGGGGAGCGTGGAGATGCTCCCGCGGGCCGCGTCCTCGGGCAGCAGCGCGGTAAGCACCCGGGCCAGGTCGAGGGTGTACGCCAGGCGGGCCGGGTCGCTCCAGTCCGGCCGGTAGACGGCCCGTTTGACGACCGGCTCGTGGAAGCCGCGGTAGGGGAAGCCGTTGAGGGTGACGACTTCGAGCCCCCGGGTGGACAGTTCACGGCGCAGCCGGTCCAGGGCCGTCGCGTCCGTCGCCAGGGTGCGCGCCACGTCGTGGGCGAGCCACAGGCCCAGGCCCAGGGACGGCGCCGCGAGCCGTTCCCGGACGGGCTCGGCGTGGACGGCGAGTTGAGCCAGGACGCCGTCGAGGTCCTCCGCGGGGTGGACGTTGGTGCAGTAGGCGAGGTGGACGGTGCTGCCGTCGGGGTGGCGCAGGCGCATCGGGGGCGGTCTCCTTGCTCCGGGAAGGGCTACTCGCCGCGGGCGATGGAGTTCCCCAGGTACACGGCGTCGCCGGGCCGCTCGTGGGGCTCCTCGCGGTGGTCCGGCGTGTCGGGACCGTCCACCGGCAGGGTCAGGCGTCCGCTCTGGCCGTAGAAGGCGACCGGGTTGCGCCACATCACCTCGTCGACCTGGTCGGCGGTGAAGCCGGCTTCGAGCATCGCCTCCGCCGTGCGCCGGGTCGCCAGCGGGTCGCTGCGGCCCCAGTCGGCCGCGGAGTTGACCAGCACCCGGTGGGTTCCGTGGCGCTTGAGGAGCTGCACCAGGCGGTGGGGGTCCATCTTGGTGTGCGGGTAGACGGAGAACCCCGTCCAGCAGCCGGTGTCGGCGACCTCCGTCACGGTCAGCTCGGTCAGGTGGTCGACCAGGACCAGGTCGGGAGCGATCCCGCACTCGCGGAGGACGGCGAGCGTGCGCCTGGTCCCGACGGCCTTGTCCCGGTGCGGGGTGTGCACCAGGACGGGCAGTTCGTGGTCCATGGCGAGCCGGACCTGGGTGGCGAGCGCGTGGTCCTCCTCCGGGGTGACGGAGTCGTAGCCGACCTCGCCCACCGCCACCACCGCGTCCTTGTCCAGGTAGCGGGGCAGCACGTCGAGGACGGCGGTGCAGCGGGGGTCGTTGGCCTCCTTCGGGTTGAGGGCCAGGGCGCAGTGGTGGCGGATACCGAACTGGGCCGCCCGGAAGGGTTCCCAGCCGATCAGGGAGTCGAAGTAGTCGACGAAGCTGGCGACGTCCGTGCGGGGCTGGCCCAGCCAGAACGCCGGTTCCACGACGGCCCGGATGCCGGCGTCCCGCATCGTCTGGTAGTCGTCGGTCGTCCGCGAGGTCATGTGGATGTGGGGGTCGAAGATGCGCATCAGGTCCCGGCAGGGTGAGGGGGCGGAAGGGGCTCGGTCGCGGCCGGTCGGGGGCCGGCCAGCGCGCGCACGTCGCCCGGTACGGGGCGTCCTGCGCTGGTGAGTTCACGGGCGTGCGTCGCGGCCATCCGGGCCAGTTCGGCGTCGGTCCGGTGGGGCAGCCCGGCCACGGCCCGCAGGGGGACGGAGCAGTGCAGGCACTTCAGGACGGCCTCCCGGTAGGCGGGCGCCGGCAGGTGCCGCGCCCCGTAGGGGCCCAGTGCGGCGGCCAGCAGCCGGGGGTCGTTGGCGCGCAGCGCGTCGGACACCAGGGGGACGGCGTCGTCCCGCAGGCCGTACGGGGCCAGCAGGTCCAGCGGGCCGAGGGCGCGGAGCACGCCGCGCCGTTCCGCGGCGTCCCCGTGGCGGTAGACGGCGGACGCCCGGACGGCGGGGC